>JBGVIG010000244.1:0-4732 GCA_045122995.1 Eubacteriales bacterium
CTTCTTTCCTGCGGTCTTATTCCCGAAAACGAACTTACTCGCGAAATCGGTGTGGAAATGAACCGTGTGACTTCCGGCCCGAACGTTGATGATAAATTGCAGACAGGTGTTCCCGGCGTATTTGCTTGCGGTAATGTACTCCATGTTCATGACCTTGTTGACCACGTTTCTGCGGAAGCGGCGCTCGCAGGTGAAAATGCAGCACTTTACGTTCTCGCTGAAACCGAAGCACCCGAGGCACACATGGTAACGCTTAAGGCAGAAAATGGCATTCGTTATACTGTTCCTCAGACCATTGACATCAATAATATGCGTGACACAGTCACTGTTCGTTTCCGTGTTGCGGATATTTATCATAACCGCTCCATTTGCGTTTACTATGACGGCGTGAAAGTTCAGAACCGCAAGAAACGCGTTCTCGCTCCCGGCGAAATGGAATCGGTAACACTCAAAAAATCCGGCTTTGCGGATTATCCGAACCTGAAAGAAATCACCATTTGTACGGAGGGAGAATAAGATGGAAACAAAGAATCTTACTTGCATCGGCTGTCCGATGGGCTGTTCGCTCACCGTAACGATTGACGGTGAAAATATTACTGTGGCAGGCAACACCTGTCCTCATGGCGCAGATTACGCGAAAAAAGAAGTGACTAATCCTACTCGTGTTGTTACATCTACCGTTCGTGTGCTCGGCGCGGATATTGCGAGAGTTTCCGTAAAAACGGCAAGCGATATTCCGAAAAATAAGATCTTCGATTGCATGAAAGAGATCAGCGCCATCGAAGTGAACGCTCCCGTTGCCATCGGGGACGTGATCATTAAAGATTGTGCAGGTACAGGCGTGGACGTGGTTGCAACAAAAAACGTTCCGTCAGCAGGCTGATCGTAAATTGTTTGATTTGCGATCCCTGCCGTGAGAGGTTTCGGCACTGATTTCTCGGTGCCGAAATTTCCATTTTTATCAGAATTTTGAAGGGGGACAAATCATGTTTATCATCAACGCTTGGAACTGGCTGATGGATGCAGCCGCAGAGTTCGATCTTCTTGGTATTACAATACGCCTTTTGTTTGCGCTTATCGTTGGTCTTATTATTGGTATTGACCGCGAACGCAAGCGCCGTGTGGCAGGTATCAAAACGCATATCCTTGTTTGTCTTGGTTCTGCACTTGTCATGATCACGAGCCACTATATGATGGAAAACTTCGGAAATGTGGCAGATCCTGCCCGCATGGGTGCACAGGTTATCAGCGGTGTCGGCTTCCTCGGTGTTGGCACGATCATCGTTACAGGACGCAATCAGGTGCGTGGTCTTACGACAGCGGCGAGCCTTTGGGTGTGTGCTTGTGTAGGACTTGCAGCAGGTATCGGTTTTGTTGAAGGCGTTATTCTTGCGGTATTGTTCCTTGTTTTTACATTGAAGGTACTTGGCAAATTGGACTCTATCGTTCAGAAACGCTCGCGCGATATCGATATGTATATTGAATTTAAGGACAATAAGGGAATCCCTCAGTTTGTCGAAAAAATGAAAGAAAGCGAAAATCGTATCGTTCGTATGCAGATCGGTAAATGCGATGATGAAGACGAACGTCCGAATGTGATCGTCAGCATTCGTATGAAGGAACGCGGAAAAATCGCCGACCTTTATAGCGATCTTCGCCACCAGAAATATATTAAAACGGTAGAGGAACTTTAAGTTTTTCTTCGGAAGGAAGAATTTTTTGCTATGAGAATTGTAATCAAAGTTGGTACGTCGACACTGGCGTATCCGACAGGTCTTTTGAATATTCGCCGTGTGGAGGAGCTTTGCCGCGTGATGAGTGATCTCAAAAACGCAGGGAATGAAGTGATCCTTATTTCTTCCGGTGCGATCGGCATGGGCGTTGGAAAGCTTGGCCTTGGTAAGCGTCCTTCGGATATTCCTACCAAGCAAGCCGCTGCAGCGGTCGGTCAATGTGAATTGATGTATACATACGATAAGCTTTTCGGAGAATATAATCATACGGTGGCACAAATTCTTTTGACGGGAGAAGATATTGAAACCGAAAAAAGACGTGAAAACTTCCGAAATACAATGTTTCGTCTTTTGGAGCTCCATGCGATTCCGATCATCAACGAAAACGATACGGTTGCGACTGATGAGATCGTCATCGGTGATAACGATACTTTGGCTGCGATCGTTTCTGCAAACGTGGACGCGGATCTTTTGGTTTTGCTCTCGGATATTGATGGTCTTTATACAAAAGATCCGCATAAATATCCCGATGCGAAACTCATTCCCACGGTGGAGGCACTTACGCCTGAGATTTTTGCTTTGGCAGAAGGGAAAGGCTCTGAGCTTGGAACAGGCGGCATGAAAACAAAACTTCGCGCAGCAGATATTGCTACCGGCGCAGGTATTGATATGATCATCGCCAACGGTGCAGAACCGATGATCCTTTATTCTATCGTGGACGGAAAACCTTTTGGAACACGTTTTATCGGTAAGAAAGATTAAAATTTTATGAAAACATCTGAAATTTTATATGAAGCAAAGATGGCGAAAGCAGAGCTTTCGTCACTTTCTTCTTTGGAGAAAAAAGAAGCGCTCCTTTCGATGGCAGATGCGCTTGTGGCGCATACGGAAGCTATCTTGGCAGCGAATCAAAAAGATATGGAGAATGCGAGCGGCAAGATTTCTGACGTGATGCTTGACCGATTGCTTCTCACAGAAAAGCGGATCGAAGCAATGGCAGACGGTATCCGCGCGGTATCGAAACTGCCCGATCCTGTGGGAAAACTTCTTTCCCGCGAAACACGCCCGAACGGTCTTCTCATTGAAAAAGTGACTGTTCCCATGGGCGTTGTGGCGATCATTTATGAAAGTCGTCCGAACGTAACGTCCGATGCGGCGGCGCTCTCTTTAATGAGCGGTAACGTCTGTGTTTTGCGAAGCGGCAAGGAAGCTTTTGCTTCTGCGCATGCGATCGTAGATGCCCTGCGTGCAGGACTTGAAAAATGCGGTCTGCCTAAAACATTGATTAACATTTTGGACGATACTTCGCGTGAGAGTGCGACAGAGCTGATGCGTGCGCGTGGTTTTGTCGATCTTCTCATTCCTCGCGGTGGCGCGGGACTTATTCGCTCCTGCGTGGAAAATGCTACGGTTCCCTGCATTGAAACGGGTACTGGTATTTGCCACGTTTACGTGGACAAAAGTGCGGATATCGAAAAGGCACTTTCTATTCTCGTGAATGCAAAAACGAGCCGACCTTCCGTTTGTAACGCGGCGGAGGTCTGCCTTGTTCATCGCGATATCGTAAGAGAATTTTTGCCACGCCTCAAAGAAAAGCTTTGTGACGAGCGAAAAAATGAGGGAAAAATTCCCGTAGAACTTCGTTTGGATAGGGAAGCGTGTGCTATCATCGACGGCACTCCCATGGGAGAGCGCGATTTTGATACGGAATTTCTCGATTATATCCTTGCTGTCGGCATTGTCGGCAGTGCCAAAGAGGCCGCTATGCACATTCGCGAACATTCTACGGGACACAGCGAAGCGATCGTGGCCGAGGATACAGAAGCGCAACGCATTTTTGTTTCCTTGGTTGATAGCGCGGCGGTCTATATCAATGCGTCCACACGTTTTACGGACGGCGGCGAATTTGGACTCGGCTGTGAGATGGGGATATCCACACAAAAGCTTCATGCCAGAGGTCCGATGGGACTTTGTGAACTGGTTTCGTATCAATATCGTATCACGGGTAACGGGCATATTCGTTGAAAATGGAGGTAATTTATTATGGCTTTATTTGGTTTTATCGGAACCGGAAATATGGGCGGCGCGTTGGCGTCTGCCGTTTGTAAAAAAATTGATCCCAAGGAAGTGCTTCTTGCCGATCATGACAGCGAAAAAGCGCAGGCTCTCGCCACAAAAACGGGTGCTTGCGTTTCGGATAACGTCACCATTGCAAAAACCGCGAAATTTATTATTCTCGGTGTAAAACCGCAGGTTTTGGCAGATATGATGAGTGAGATCCGCGATGTTTTGAAGGAACGAAAGCATGGTTTTGTGCTTGTTTCCATGGCGGCAAGCTTTTCACTTTCTCATTTGGAATACGTGTGCGATTGGGTACACCCCATTATTCGCATTATGCCCAACACACCCGTTTCCGTGGGTGAGGGCATGATCCTTTATACGACGAATGATGTGGTGACAGAAACGGAAATCGCGGAATTTTGTGATGCGCTCTCCATGGCAGGCAAGCTTGACTGCATGGACGAAGAGGATTTCAACGTGGCAAGTGTGATCTCCGGTTGCGGACCTGCGTTTATGTTTATGTTCATCAAAGCAATGGAGGAAGTGGGGAAAGAACTGAAGCTCACGCCCGAAAAAGCGCGTCTTTATGCAGAACAGACGATGCTTGGCGCGGCAAAGCTTGCGTTGGAATCGGGCATGGATCCTGAAATTCTCAAAAAGAACGTATGCAGTCCCGGTGGCACGACGATCGAAGGGGTCAAATCCTTTGAAGCAAACGATCTGAACCGCATCGTGCGTGATGCCTTGATCGCGTCCTTTATCCGCACCAAAGAACTTGCACGCGAACTTTAATCAAACTTTTCTTTGCAAAAAGAAAAGCGTGGAGCTAAAAGAAACGGGTTGTTGTAAACTTGATTTTTATAAAATTTATGGGCGAACCCAATAAAACAGGAGGACTTTTTTATGAAACGAAATTTGAAATGTTTACGTTGCGAAAC
>JBGVIG010000245.1:0-1679 GCA_045122995.1 Eubacteriales bacterium
CACCCATTCTGTGTTATACTGAAACCAAGAAAATGTATTTTTATTCTCAAAAGAAAAATGGAGAAATTTTTATGATAAAAAAAATCGAAAAATTATGTTATATGATAACGGGAAAACCACGAAAGCACTTCACCAGCGCCATCATCTTGGCTGCCGGAAAAAGCGAGCGAATGAAAGAGGTCGGAACCCCCAAGCAAATCATTGAGCTTTGTGGGCTTCCGGTTGTCGTTCACACACTTCTTGCTTTTGAAAAAAGTGAAAAAGTAGATGAGATCGTTGTTGTCGGTGCATTGGAAGAATTGTCTCTGTATCAGCAGTTCAAAAAGCAATATGAAATCACAAAACTCAAGCTCGCTGTTGAAGGCGGCGCATCAAGAGCGATCTCAGCATCCCATGGATTTCAAAAAATTAATAAAAACGCAGATTTTATATTGATTCATGATGCGGCAAGATGTTTAATCTCTACTTCCGATATCGACCGTGTAATCGCCGCTGCTTACAGAAACGGAGCAGCCATCGCTGCAAAAAAAGCAACAGACACCTTGAAAAAAGCAGATAAAAACGGGTTCATCACGGAAACCGTCGATCGCACTGATATTTGGCAAGCACAGACACCACAAGCGTTCAAAAAAAGCATTTATGAAGTCGCGCTGGCCATCACCAAAAACATTGATGCCACGATCACAGACGACGCAATGTTAGTTGAAAAAGCGGGATTTCATGTGAAATTGGTCGCCTGTGAAAGCGAAAACTTAAAAATCACCACCGCAAACGATCTGACGATCGCAAAAATTATCTTGGAAAATCGAAAGGAAAATGAATCATGAACATGCGAATCGGTCATGGATATGATGTGCACAAGCTCGTCGAAGAACGAAAATTGATCATCGGCGGCGTAGATATTCCCTATCATCTCGGCCTTTTGGGACATTCTGATGCCGACGTTCTCTGTCACGCAATCGCTGACGCGCTACTCGGCGCCGCAGGGAGAAAAGATATCGGTTATTATTTCCCCGACAGCGACAATCGTTTCCAAGGCATCTCCAGTCTTCTTTTGCTTACGTATGTAAAAGACTTTTTAGAATCCGATGGTTTTCAAATCGGAAATATTGATTCGACCATTATTGCACAAGCACCAAAAATGTCACCTCATCTGGACAAAATGCGTCAAAACATCGCTGATGCATTAAATATTGACATTTTTTCGATCAACATCAAAGCCACCACGGAAGAAAAACTGGGATTTACGGGACGAGGGGAAGGCATTTCCGCACACGCAGTTTGCTTGATTTTCAAAAAATGACTGTATTTTTAGAAAATCGACAAGTTTTTGTTGAAGTTTGTCTGATTTTCAGTTTTATTTTTACGTTTTTAACAAAATATTCTTTCAATCTTTGTTTACATTATTTTCCATCTTTTATTGATTTTCGTTCCAAAATATGGTAATATGTTGTTAGAAACTTAAAAACGCTAAAAACCGTCAAATACTGCTCGAAAGAAATGGAGAATCAACAAAATGGAACCGAGAATTAAAATTTTAATCGCAGACCAAAGCGAAAAATCACGAAACGATATCAAAGAAAAGCTTGCGCATTATAGCGTAGAAGTTGTTGAAGAAACCGACAACGGCGCCGACATCTTTGGAAAAATTAAAAAATCTATGCCCGACGTTGTCTTGA
>JBGVIG010000246.1:0-3024 GCA_045122995.1 Eubacteriales bacterium
TAATTTTTAATTAAATCTTAAAATATTTACAAAATCAAGAATCCGTCCCATCAAAACTCCTCCAACCAATTTTATATTTTCCTCTATCAAAAAATCTATTGACAAGGTTGCTTTTTTGTTTTATATTAAAAACAGAAAGTGGCCGATGGAGATAAAGACACGTATTGCTTCGCTCTGTCTTTTCTTCATGAAACAAGATCATCAAATTGTGTATCAAATATAGAGAGGAGCCTACTATGAGAACAACAAAAATCGCACCAGCTACTCCGTTTTCCGGCGCACCAAAAATCAATTTAGCATCGGTATTTGGCGCTTCACCTCAAAAACCGTTTTTACTCCGTATTCCCGTCACAGGTGAACGTCCGATCCTTTACGGCGCTCAAAATCTGCCCGAGGGGCTGATCCTGCGCGACAATATTATCACAGGTCAAGTTTCAGAAGTCGGGATTTATGAGATCAAACTTATTGCCGAAAATGCGCTTGGCAAAGCAGAGAAAAAGCTCACACTGGAAATCGCATCGAACCACGTGCTTGTGACTCCCCTGCTCGGCTTCACCACATGGAATGCCTTCGCTGCCCGTGTCACACAAAAGGATATGATCAATACTGCCCACAGCATGATAAAACAAGGCATCACCGAATACGGCTATCGTTACGTCAATCTCGACTCCGGTTGGCAACACGAATACGGCGGCGAACTTGATGCCATTCAGCCAAATCCGAAATTTCCTGACATGAAAGCCATGACCGATGAAATCCATGCGCTCGGACTCAAATGCGGCATCTATTCCACACCGATGCTTAACGCGTGGGGTTGTCCTTCGAAATACAAGTCCATTCCCGGTTGCACACAGGGTGAACCTGACATTCGTTTTTCCCGAACAAACGGTGGCATCGGTGTCATTCATAAAGAAAGAAACAATGCCCAACAATGGGAAGCATGGGGCTTTGACTATCTCAAATACGACTGGTCGCCGACGGACACCGTCAATGCGGAACTCATGCGACAGGAGCTTATTCGACTGAATCGCGACTTTGGCTTCTGCGTTACCGTGCATGCCATCTCAGGATATGCCGCTTATTGGGCAAATTATGTCAATTCCTATCGAAACAATGTTGATTCTCAAGGTCATTGGAAAAATCTTCTAACTATTTACAAATCCTATTTCGGCTATGAAAACGACATCAAAAAGGGTCACTATTTCGACCTTGATATGCTGGACGTAGGTAACTGTGTTTTCAAAGACCGTGAAGATTTTCTTACGGAAGATGAACAAATTGTTTCTTATTCCATGCGTGCGTTCCTCAATTCACCGATTCAGCTCAGCGCCGTTTTAGACGAAGTAAGCGATTTTGATCTCGCGCTTTATTGCAACGAGGAGATCATTGCCGTCAATCAGGACGCAGCATTTGCGCCGTCTGTTCCTGTTTTTCGCAAAAACGAAGGAAATGCCACGCTCGATGTTTATGAAAAACTGCTCGAAGATGGCACCTATGCCTACGCATTTTTCAACATGGGAGAAACAGAAGAAACCGTCACCGCTAAATTCTCTGAAGCAAGCACCCTTCGGGACTTGTGGGCAAAAGAAGACATCAACACTTGCGATTCACTTTCTCTTGCCATGCCTGCCCACACGGTACGTATTATCAAAAGTAAGATAAAAGCAGAAAGGATCTTTACAAAATGAAACAAATTTCAGTGATTTTGATCGGTGCCGGCGGCAGAGGCACAATGTACGTTACACAAATGAAATCCATGCCGGAAAAATATAAAGTCATCGGCGTAGCAGATCCGATCGAGGAAAAACGCCGTGTTATCAAGGAAATGCATGATATTTCCGATGATATGTGCTTTGAAAGCTGGGAGGATATGCTCGCTCGCCCTAAGATGGCAGATCTCGTCATCATCGCAACATCGGATAATCTGCACTATGCCCCCGCGATGAAAGCGATCTCTCTCGGATATGATATTCTCCTGGAAAAGCCTGTAGCACAAACGGTCAAAGAATGTACGGATATCGCAAATGCAGCCCGTGAAAAAGGTGTTTCTGTACTTGTTTGTCACGTTTTGCGCTATACACCTTTCTTTAAAAAGGTAAAATCCATAATTCAAAGCGGTATGATCGGTGACGTGGTTTCCATCGATCAAGTGGAGGCTATTGGTAGCGTACATTTTTCGCACAGCTTCGTCCGTGGCAATTGGCATTCTGAAAAAGAATCAACCCCTATAATCCTTGCTAAAACTTGTCACGATCTGGATATGATCCAATGGTTAATCGATAAACCTTGTAAAAAAGTTTCTTCCTTCGGCAGTTTAACACACTTCACCGAGAAAAACGCCCCTGAAGGTGCGCCGCACCGTTGCATCGACGGAAATTGTCCGCATGCAAAAACTTGCCCTTACAACAGTGAACGTCTTTATATCGAAGGACCCGAAGGGCTTCCTTGGAAATCGATCTTCAAAAAGCAAGTTGCCACACACCCCGATTTTTCTGACGAAGAACTTCGCGAAGCGTTGAAAAATACAGATTACGGTCTTTGTGTTTATCACGCAAATAACGATATGGTCGATCATCAAGTCGTAAATATGGAGTTTGCAGACAGTGTTACCGCCCACCTTACCGTTAATGCTTTCAACTCCGGTGGCAGACATATTCGCATTTACGGCACCAAAGGTGAACTTACAGCATTTGCTTCTGCAAAAGCAATCCGCGTTTTCACCTTTGAGGATTGGAAATGGAAGGAATATCCTGTAATGGAAACAGAAGAATCTATTGTCGGTGGACATGGCGGTGGTGACCGCGGTATCATCGTTGATCTTTATGATTATCTGATGGGAACATACAAAGGAAATTCCGTTGCTGAGATTCGCGTTTCCGTTGCAAACCATCTGATTGGCTTTGCGGCAGAGGAAGCTCGCCATACAGATACCGTTGTGGTACTGGACGATTATTTTGCAAAAAATAATTACGAAAACCTTTGAATTTTTTATTCATTGATTTTTTCATGTTTAACATATAATGG
>JBGVIG010000247.1:0-1938 GCA_045122995.1 Eubacteriales bacterium
CAGCACCACCTGCGATGATACCTGTACCGGGAGCGGCGGGTTTGAGAAGAACTCTTGCTGCGCCGAATTCACCGATTACTTCGTGGGGGATTGTGTTGTCTTTAATAGCAACTTCAATCAAGTTTTTCTTTGCATCTTCGATACCTTTGCGGATTGCTTCAGGATATTCAGATGCTTTTCCAAGACCGTAGCCTACATGACCGTTTTCGTCACCTACTACCATGATTGCAGTCTGGCGTGCGATACGACCGCCCTTAACGGTTTTGGAAACACGGTTTGTAGCAACGGTAACTTCTTTGAGTTCAAGTGTTGCCGGATCAATTCTCTTTGCCATGTGTTTTCCTCCTCCTTAGAACTTAAGTCCGCCTTCGCGGGCGCCTTCTGCAAGTTCCTTTACTCTACCCTGGTAAACGTAACCGCCTCTGTCGAATACAACTTCGGTGATACCTTTTTCGAGGGCTCTTGCGGCAATAGTCTTGCCGATTTCTTTTGCTGCGTCTTTGTTTCCGCCATTGCCTTCAAATGCTTTTTCGAGGGTGGACGCGGATACGAGTGTTACGCCGTTTGTGTCATCAATGATCTGAGCATTGATGTTTGCAAGAGAGCGGTATACGCAAAGACGAGGTCTTGCGGGGGTACCGGAGATTTTGGAACGAACTCTCTTGTGACGGGCGAGACGAGCTTTGTTGCTGTCTTTTCTAGATACCATGTTATTCCACTCCTTTCATTATTTACCGGTCTTACCGGCTTTGCGGCGGATATATTCGCCTTCATACTTAACACCTTTGCCGTGGTAGGGTTCAGGCGGTCTCTTAGCGCGGATCTGTGCTGCGATCTGACCAACTGCTGCCTTGTCGATGCCTTTGACAACGATTGTGGTGGAGTTGGGAACATCGAAGGTGATGCCGTCTGCTTCTTCGAATGTGATGGGGTGAGAGTGACCGAGGTTGAGAGTCAAAGTCTTACCGGACTTTGCAACCTTGTAACCTACACCTACGATTTCGAGGGTCTTAGAGTAACCGTTTGTAACACCTTCAACCATGTTGGCGATGAGTGTTCTGGAAAGACCGTGGAGTGCTCTATTCTGGCGTTCGTCGTCTGCGCGGGTAACATTGATTACTGCGCCTTCAACGGAAACGGTGATATTGCTGTTGATTTCAGTGCTGAGGGTTCCTTTGGGGCCCTTAACGGTAACGAGATTTTCTTCGCTAACGGTAACAGTAACGCCTGCAGGAACGGTAATCTGTTTTCTACCAATTCTAGACATGTCCGTTTACCTCCTATTACCATACGAAGGCGATAACTTCGCCGCCAACGTTGAGTTCACGAGCCTTTTTGTCGGTCATGATACCCTTAGATGTGGAAATGATCGCGATGCCGAGGCCGTTCTGAACCTTGGGCATATCTTCGCAGTTAGAATAAATACGAAGACCGGGTTTGGAAATTCTGCGGAGACCCTGGATAACTCTCTGTTTGCCACGACCGTACTTGAGGGTGATGCGAATGATACCCTGTTTGCCGTCTTCAACGATCTGATAGCCAGCAATGTAACCTTCTTCTTTGAGAATGTCTGCAATTGCTTTCTTCATGTTGGAAGCGGGAACATCAACGGTTTCGTGTTTTGCGCTGTTCGCATTTCTGATGCGAGTCAGCATGTCTGCAATAACGTCTGAAATTTGCATTGTTGTTTTCCTCCTTTATGCAAGTTGTTTTGGTTTTTGGGGATTTCTCCCTTCCGCCGAATCCTTGCTGCCGGCATTTGCCGGCGGCGAGCCGATGGTTAAAGCTTTTTGCTTTCCTTTCGACAAGATTGGAGCGTTTTTATGATGAGAGCTTTTGCTCTGATCGACTTTTGTTTACCAGCTAGCTTTCTTTACACCGGGGATCTGGCCCTTGTAAGCGAGCTCGCGGAAGCAGATACGGCAGATGCCGAATTTG
>JBGVIG010000248.1:0-2811 GCA_045122995.1 Eubacteriales bacterium
CATGCTCGATTATGCCGTGCGTGCCGCTGCTTGTCAAAAGAGCGACCGCTTCTTTCAAGTATGGCACGTCGTTTTCGTAATCGGGCTTGAGGAAAACGGCGATAGCGTTCGGTTTTTTCATGGTGTTGTTCGCTTTCTGGAGAGATTCGGTCAAGAGCCGAAAACGATTTTGGAAATATCCGTCGGTGCAGGTAAGCATTTCTCACCGATACGGAAAAGTGCGAGATATTCGCGGTTGCCGTCCCCACCTTCGATGGGGGAAGGAGCGAGCGCTTCGGGGAAAAGCTCGTGCTTTTGGGCCTCTGCAAAAAGCCGCTCGATCACGGCAAGATGAACTTTTCTGTCGCGCACGATGCCGCCTTTGCCGATATTTTCTTTTCCTGCTTCGAATTGCGGTTTGATCAGACTTACAAAAATGCCGCCCTTACGGATATTTTTGCGCACGGTTTCGTAAACGAGCGCTTGGGAGATAAAGGAAAGATCAGAAACGGCAATGTCGCAAAGCTCGCCAAGCGTTTCGTTTTCGAGGCTTCTGGCGTTGATGCCTTCCATATTGATCACGCGAGGATCCGTGAGTAGCCTTTCATCAAGCTGACCGTGTCCCACGTCCACAGCGAAAACTTTTTTTGCGCCATTTTGCAAAAGACAGTCGGTAAAGCCACCTGTTGAAGCACCGAGATCAAGTGCTGTCAAGGCTTGCACATCAAGTGAGAAGGCACGAAAAGCGCCTTCCAGCTTCAGACCGCCACGGCTGACATATCGCGTCGGATTTTCAATATGCAGATCGTCGGGGGTAGTGTCTTCGGGAAGGTCAAAAGAAGGCTTTTCGATCCGTTTGCCGCGGAAAGTAACACCTTCGCGTATGAGCGCCTGTGCATGGCTACGGCTTTTGGCAAGTCCTGCCTTGTGGAGAAAGATATCAGCTCGCATGGTTTTTCCTTTCGGGGAGTTATCAAAAAAGGCAAATCTTTGCAGATTTTGCCTTGAAGCATCTTTTTTGTCACTTCATATTATAGCATATTTATTCGCAATATTCAAGTAGTACGACAGGATAATTTTTTGTTGTACGGTTTTGCATTTCGCTGTTTACATTTGCGTTTATTTGTGATAAAATGAAAATTAGACATCAAGTTCCTTCTCGGAACGCTAAAAATATTAAAGGAAAAGGACTGAATCTATGAAAATCGGCAAACACACGATCACCAAACAAGACGTGCTGGATATTTTCTGGCTTTCCGTCGGTGCCACGGTCACAGCGGCAGGCGTATACTTCTTTAAGATCCCAAACGGCTTTTCCACGGGCGGCTTCAGCGGTCTTTCTATCTTGCTCGGCGCGCTCATCGAAACGATTGACACTTCCACGTTCGTTACGGTTCTGAACCTCGCTTCCTTGCTTGCAGGCTTCATCTTCCTCGGCAAAGGACTGGGCTTCAAGACGGTCTACTGCACGCTTTTCTACACGGGCATGGTCAACGTTTTTGAGTGGATCCTGCCGATGGAATCCCCTTTTACCGATCAGATCGTTCTGGAGCTTTGCTTTGCAAGTATCCTCGGTGCGATCGGTGCGGCGTTCGTATTCAAATACGGCGGTAGCACGGGCGGCACGGACATCATCGCGCTCATCGTGCGCAAATTTACAAGCGCGGATATCAGCTCCAGCTTGCTCGTTGCAGACGGCATCATCGTTGCGGCTTCCTTCTTTGTTTTCGACGTGAAGACGGGTCTTTGCTCCGTGATCGGTATGCTCATTAAATCTTATCTCGTGCAAATGGTTATCGACGGCATGAATAAACGCAAGAGCCTTATGATCATCACCTCAGCAAAGGCAGAGATCGTTCGCTAC
Organism: Eubacteriales bacterium; assembly: GCA_045122995.1. GTDB lineage: Bacteria > Bacillota > Clostridia > Oscillospirales > CAG-272 > QALR01. The sequence goes on from JBGVIG010000248.1 coordinate 1,844, forward strand.
ATAACCGAAGAACTCAATCGCTCCGCGACGGTTTGGGACGCGCACGGTGCTTTCACCGATGCTGACAAGACCGTGATCTTTACGGCGATGACACCTTATCAAGCAGCAAAATTGAAAGTTTATGCAAAGACGGTGGACGAGCACGCATTCGTTACCATCAACCAAACAAGTGAAATTTACGGCAAAGGCTTCTTACCTTTCGGACAATAAAAAGCAATCCCCCTTGGATCGAGATCCAAGGGGGATTTTTTTGCTTTGGAAAAGAGATTATTCTTCAAAAAGTCCGTAGCACTCCAGCATATATTTACCTGTATTATAAAGGAGTGTTTGCGCCTGCTTCCAAAGGAAAACGGGCGGCTTTTCAAGAGTACGCACCACTTCGCCATTATAAGTGAAGGAAGGACGGATCGAGCGAGTCATGGTAAGGACTTCGAAATTGAAGGTGCCTTTGTAGCCAATGTCGATAAGACCTTGGAGAAGTGCATCGTAGTTTACGCTTGCGTACTGGGTAGCAAAAGGTGTGGTGTGCATATCAATGCGATGATGACGATAAGAGGGTTCAAAGTATGCAACGTTGTCATGCACGTGCAAAGCTTTCAGCTTATCACCGAGGGTGATAATGGTTTCGTAGAGATTCTGTTTGTTCAGGTTACCGTGACCGGTGTCCCAACAAGCGCCGATGAGCGGGTGATCCAAAAGATCGATCATTTCGCGAAGATCGGCACCTACGCGCAGATGGTTATCGTCAGCAGGGTGACCGATGTTTTCGAGAAGAATCGCAACGCCTGTCTTTTCTGCCGCGGGAATGAGGGAACGGTAGAAAGCCACGTTGTTCTCAAAGTATTCTTCTCTGGTGTTACCTTTCACAGTGCCTGCGTGGATAACAACACTCGGAATGCCCACGATCTCGCAGAAGCGCAAAGATCTTTCGAAAACGGTCATATAGTCTGTGTTTTGCGGATCAAAGG
>JBGVIG010000249.1:0-2482 GCA_045122995.1 Eubacteriales bacterium
CGCTTTCGGCACGAACGATTGGGCTACAGCTTCTTCCCGAGAAGAGATCCTCGAAAAAGAAGCGGCGCTCATCGACAAGATGAAGCTCCTTGCGCGCGCCGTTCACATCGTTTGCGTTTCCCCCATCTGGAGAGGAGATGCCGCAGGTGTCAACAGACCTGCCGGCGATTTCCGTGAAACGGTGCTTGCGATCGAAGAAACTGCCAAGAGAAAACGCATCATGAGCGTGGACGGCTACAATCTCGTGCCGCATCTTCCCGAGTTTTATTCTGATAAGTTTTTGCACCCGAATGACCTCGGGTTCCTTATCTACGCCGAAAATTTGGGCAAAGAACTTGAAAAATATATCCGTTAAAGCATAAGGCAAGGCGTACCTTTGGGTATGCTTTGCCTTGTTTGCGTTGAGGCACTGCCTCGCACCTCTTTGGAATCCCGATGGGAAAAAGGATATTATTTTGACATAAACTCCAAAAGTCGGGTTCCAAGGGATCAGTCCCTTGGTGGGATTTGGGGCAAAGCCCCGAAAGGAATAGAAATATGGATTTCAAAACGATAGATAAAAAATACCGTCCTATACCTTTTTGGTCATGGAACGAAAAACTGGATACAGAAGAAACCCGTGAGCAGGTCCGCAAAATGGACGAAGCTGGCATCGGCGGCTTTTTCATGCACGCACGCGGAGGTTTGCAGACCGAATACATGGGCAAAGAATGGTTTGAAAACATCGAAGCCGGTGCTGACGAGGCGGCATCATGCGGCATGCACCCTTGGGCTTATGATGAAAACGGTTGGCCGAGCGGCTTTGGTGGCGGCATCGTTAACGGTAAAGGACTCCGTTATCAGCAGAAATATCTTCGCTATGAAGAAGGCGAGGGGAACACAGAGCATACCATTGCAAATGTCGGCGGCTTTCATTTTTATTTTGACGTGAATCCTTATTACGTCGATACGCTCGATGGCGCTGTGATCAAGGACTTCCTTGATGAGATTTATGAACCGTATTATGAAAAGATGAAGGGGAAGATCGATGGCTTTTTTACCGATGAGCCGCAGATCTCCCGAAACGGGATTCCGTGGAGCTTCATCATGCCTGAAGAATACAAAAAAGCTTATGGTGACGAGCTGATCCCCCATTTGCCGGAGCTTTTCAAACCCATCGGGGATTACAAGATGACACGCGTGCGCTTCTGGAAGATGGTCACAGAGCTTTTTTCCAAAAATTTTATGAAGCAGATCTATGATTGGTGTGAAGCGCATGACTTTCAGTTTACAGGACATCTTGTTCTGGAGGAAACACTGACTTCTCAGCTTTTCTCTAATGGCGCTTGTATGCCGCATTATGAATATTTCCACATTCCCGGCATGGACTGGCTCGGCAGACATAATAATCCGAGTCTGACCACGCATCAGCTCCGCTCCGTTGCACGTCAGATGGGCAAAAAGCAAGTGCTTTCCGAAACCTTTGCACTTTGCGGTCACAACGTGGGACATGATGAGCTGAAATGGATCTATGAATATCAGATGGTGCGCGGCATCAATCTTCTTTGCCAACATCTTGAGGGGTATTCCAACAGAGGACTTCGCAAGCGTGACTATCCGCCAGCAATGTATATCCAGCAGCCGTGGTGGAAGGACTACAAAATGTTCAACGATGCCATGAGCCGCATCGGTATGATCCTTTCGGAAGGCGACGACCGTGTGGATACTCTTGTTCTTCACAATCAAACCACCGCATGGGCGCTCTTTGATGATAACGATGATTTGAAGATGGGCAAAGAAAAAAGCTCCTCCTATGCGAAGATCCGTGAATATCATGATGATCTCATGGCAGTCATCGACACGCTGGAAAAGAAACACATAAATTTCCACCTCGGTGATGAGATCATGATGGAACGTCACGGCAGGGTAGAAGGAAAAACACTGATCATCGGCGAAAAAGCATATAGCAAAGTGATTTTGCCTGCACATGAGATCTATCTTGCAAACACAGGTAAACTCCTTGCAGAATATGAAGCAAACGGCGGCGAGATCGTGACCGTAGATAAAATGTATCCGAATTATGTCATTGATATTCCCGAGATCGCTTATTGTGAGCGCCACACAGAAGAATATGACGTTTATTATTTTGTCAACAGCACAGAAAACACCTATCTCGCCACGATTCCTGTGGGCAATAAGGTGCTGGATCCCGTAACGGGTGAGCTTTCGGATTTCGGCGGCAAGCATGAATTCAAAAAATACGAATCGCTGATGCTGATCGACGATCGCACGGGTAGAAAACCCGTTCCTGCGCCGAAAAAACTTACCCCCATCGACCTTTCGGGTGAGTGGGAAATTACGGCGGCGAGCGAGAACAGCCTTACTCTTGATTATTGCGATTATTATTTTGACGGTGTGCTTGAAGAAAAACACGGTTACGTGTTGAACGCTATGTACCGCGCCATTGACCGCATGAAAAAGACGCATGTCCAAATGGTCTACA
>JBGVIG010000250.1:0-1834 GCA_045122995.1 Eubacteriales bacterium
ATTTGACAATCTGATAATTTCGGGTGCGATCTTTTTTCTTTCTCGTTCCAGCGTAAAATTGTACATTGGATAAGCAAGGCTTAAAAGAATGCCGCCAAAAATTCCAATAATAACACCAAGAGGCATAGCTATGTTTTGATAAGCACCCAATAGCGTACCAAGATCAGACATGACGAGGCTCAATCCCAGTCCAAAAATCAGTGTGCCGATAATACTGAACACAAAAGAAACGATCTGCGCTTTTTCGGTAACTTTTGCGTCCAATTTACGCAGACGCGTCATCTTGTCTTCTTCTTTTTCTTCATTTATATATTTTTCTCGGATTTTTCTGATTTCCGCCTGTTCACGAGCGGAATAAGTATAGGAAAATCCGTCATTGTTTTTTTGTTCCATGAGATATCTCCTTGAATTTTTTCAGATCTTTGCTTCCTTTTACAATTATAAAGGTCGCCATTACGATAATGATAAGTGAGATGATACCCCACGTCAAAGCAAGCATGATTCGTCGAAATTCCAAACTATCTTCTTGCCCCCATGTAGTCAGCATCGTGTTATGAATTACAGAGAACAACTGATTAAAAATATTTTGCCGTTTTGGTTGGAACACGCTATAGACCATGAGAATGGCGGTATCTACACTTGTCTGAACGAAGAAGGCGTGATTTACGGACAAGAGCGTTTGGTTTCAGGGACGCGCGCTGTGGACCTTCGCCAAGGCTTATAACGTCATTGATAAAAACCCTTTATACTTGGAAGCGGCGAAGAATCTTTACGAATTTTTACCGAAATGCAAGGATTCGGACGGCAGAATGTTCTTCACCGTCACAAACGACGGTAGGGGGATTCAAAAAAGAAGATATTATTTTTCCGAAACCTTTGCAGCGATCGGTTGTGCGGAATATTATCCGGAAAGCAAAGATCCTCGTGCTTTGATGGACGCACGATATTATTTTGACATTGCTTACGATTGCTTTACGGGGAAAAGATACACAGCGCCTAAATTTAATCCTGAAACCTGCAAGTTGAAAGCGTTATCACCCATTATGATCATGCTTTCTACAGCTCAAACCATGCGTGCAATTGACAAAGAACAATATGACATTCTCGACGGCGGCTTTTTGACCGAAAAAGCACTTTGGGAAAACGTATCTGTCGACGGAAAAGCCATTGATACGCCAACAGGACGAATCGTTAACCCCGGACATTCCATGGAGGCTGCGTGGTTTGTCATGCCGGAAGGGCTTTTGACCAATGATAAACGAGCGATCGAAGCAGGCAAAAAAATCATAGATCTGACAATGCCGATCGGTTGGGATCCGGCACAAGGAGGTGTCATTGCTTTCACCGATGTTTCCGGCAAGCCACCTGTGCAGATTGAATGGGACATGAAGCTTTGGTGGCCTCAATGCGAAACTATGATCACCGCGCGTTTGGCATATACTCTTTTTCAGGAAGAAAAATATCAGAAGATGTATCAAACCACAAAAGATTATTGCGAGCGATATTTTTGTCGATCAAAAATACGGAGAGTGGTACGGCTACTTGCATTATGATAATACGCCCTCTACCACATTGAAGGGAAATATTTTTAAAGGTCCGTTCCATATTCCCAGACTTTATATGATCATGGCAATTCTGGATAGAGGTGCTTCTATTGAAGAATACGTAAGATAATAATTTTTTCGATATATTTCTTTTATATATGATGATTTCAATTGAAAAATTGTTTTTATTATGTTATACTATATTTTAAAAAGATATGAGACGAAGATCAAAGCTCGATAATCTTTAAAATAAGGAGAGAAAACAACTATGCTTTCATCAGAAATCATCA
>JBGVIG010000251.1:0-1093 GCA_045122995.1 Eubacteriales bacterium
TGCTGTGAGAGCGTATTTCTCGTTTGATCCGTTTATGGCAGATGCCCGTTTTTCGGGACGGGTCTTTTCCGCAAAAGAAACCGAAGCATTGCTTTCGGAGGAAGAAAGCCGACAAAAACGCAGAACGCTCGGTTTTGATGCGGTGCTGATGTATGAAAGCTATGACGGAAAAGAAAGTGTCGGAAAAACGTATCTTTTGGCAGCAAAGGATCAGTCTATTTCCGATTTGCAAGAGCCGCAGTTCTTTGGGCCAGTCTTCGCTTTGGGGGATGAGATGCTCACGCTTTCTGTGCGCGGTGTTTGCCGCAAAATTACCATTCCTCGCGCAGTTTCGGAAAAGGAAGGCGCTTGCCTTTGGATTGGCGCTTTTGTAAGAGAAAAGAATTTTATTCTGGCGCTTTGCCGCGCAGATGATGATAAGAAAATGGCTGAAGTTTTGATTGATGTGATGGGAGAGAAATGATTTTATGGATAACAGAGAAAAGAAAAAATTGAAACGGCAATTGGAATCGCAGGTCATGGCGCTGGATAAACAAGAAGGTGCTTCGCTTTCGATCTCCGTTGTCACCGCTTGCAGGGGACTTTTGAAAATGGCAAGTGACGTGCCGCTTTCCCAGTTTTCCGATGCGGAATTTGAAGAGATCTACGCAAGTTATCTCGCTTTGGCAAAATGTATCGAAGATTTTCGTGGGGCGGCAGATTCCCGCGTGAGGGCGAAGAGCACACACCGCGAACAAGACGCAGTCTTTGATACCTTAAAGCTGGCGCTCACCGAAACGAACACAAACCGAATGAGCGCAGAAGCTGCAAAGCACGAGCTTGATGAGATCAGAGAAACCAACAAAAAGACGGAAAAAGAGCTCGAATCGCTTCGGGAAGCCATTCAGAATGAAAAACGAAGAAACGGTACGCTTCAAAATTCAAAAACGGGCGCATTGGCAAAGGTTGAGGCACAGAGAAAAAATAACGAGGATTTGCTTTCCCTTGTGGATGAGCAAAAGAGCTTACTTTTGCAAATGAAAAAGCAAGAAGAAGAATTGCATGCGCAGAATGCTCGCGTGCTTTCCGACATCGAAAAAACGCAGATGGCGAT
>JBGVIG010000252.1:0-2658 GCA_045122995.1 Eubacteriales bacterium
ACTCTTCCCTTCGGGTCAATGGACATTTCCTTCGTATGAGCGAATACAACGCCGGAAGTGCCGATCGTCGTGAATGCGTCACCGTCGTTTACCGTACCTGTACCGATCGCGGCAGCAGCGTTATCGCCTGCACCGCCGACAACGAGTGTTCCTGCAGAAAGTCCTGTGAGCTTTGCTGCTTCTTCTGTGATATAACCTGTAATTTCAGGAGATTCGTATACTTTGCCGAGAAGATTCTTATCAATATCAAGCTTTTCCAAAACTTCATCAGACCACTGACGTGCGCCAATGTCGAGAAGCTGCATACCGGAAGCATCAGAAACTTCCGTTGCATATTCACCGGTAAGCATAAAGCGAACATAATCTTTAGGCAAAAGAATATGTGCGCATTTTGCATAATTGGCAGGCTCATTCTTTTTCACCCACATGATCTTAGAAGCTGTAAAGCCGGTCAAAGCAGGGTTTGCTGTAATTTCGATCAGTCTTTCTTTTCCGACAAGACGTTCAATATCTTCGCACTCCGCAGCTGTGCGCTGATCGCACCAAATAATAGAATTGCGAATGATCTCATTGTTTTCATCGAGCATAACAAGACCGTGCATCTGACCCGAAATACCAAGACCGACAACATCGCTTGCAGCAATGCCGCTCTTTCCCATCACTTCGCGGATTGTTGCAACAGCAGCATTCCACCAATCAGCGGGATTCTGTTCTGCCCAGCCGTTTTGCGGCTGATACATCGGATATTCCACCAAGGCGGAAGCTTGAATGCCACCCGCCTCATCAAACAAAACCGTTTTTGTCCCCGAAGTTCCGAGGTCGATTCCTATTACATATCGCATATTGTTCTCCTATCAGAACATCAAAGTGTTAAGTACACTTTCAAGGTATTCCTGTTTGCCGCTGACATTAGTTGCAACATCGCCCATTTCGAGTGCATAAGCTTCGAGCTCTGCCATGGTTGCTGTGCCGTCAACGATCTTTTTGCCGATACCGCTGTTGTAGCTTGCGTAACGATCTGCCACGAATTTATCAATTCTACCGTCCTTGATCATCTTATCCGCAATGCGAAGACCGAGCGCAAATGCATCCATACCTGCAATGTATGCAAGGAAGATATCTTCATTGGTGTTGGAACCGCGGCGTGTTTTTGCGTCAAAGTTAAGACCCCCCTTGGTAAAGCCGCCTGCTTTCAAAACTTCATACATGCAAAGTGCGGTTTCGTATACGTTTGTCGGGAACTGGTCGGTATCCCAACCAAGAAGAACGTCACCCTGGTTTGCGTCGATAGAACCGAACACGCCGTTATCTCTTGCTACACGAAGTTCGTGCTGGAAGGTGTGTGCCGCGAGAGTTGCATGGTTTGCTTCAATGTTCATCTTGAAATCTTTATCAAGGCCGTATTTTCTGAGGAACGCGAGAACGGTTGCCGTATCAAAGTCATACTGATGCTTGGTGGGTTCCTTCGGTTTGGGTTCGATATAGAAGTCACCGGTGAAGCCGATGGAACGAGCATAATCAACAGCCATTCTCATGAGTCTTGCCATATTATCCTGTTCAAGTGCCATGTTGGTGTTGAGAAGTGTTTCATAGCCTTCTCTGCCGCCCCAGAATACATAACCTTCACCACCGAGTTTTACGGTAATTTCGATCGCCTTTTTGATCTGTGCTGCCGCGAAAGCGAAAACATCTGCATTAGGAGCAGTGCCTGCACCGTGCATATAACGTTTGTTACCAAAGCAGTTTGCAGTACCCCAAAGAAGTTTTTTGCCGGTCTTGTCCATGAGTTCTTTGATAAGGTCAGAAATCTCATCAAGTCTTGCGTTGGTTTCCGCAAGGGTTGTAGCTTCAGGAGCGATATCTCTGTCGTGGAAGCAGAAATAGTCGATATCAAGCTTTTCCATGAGCTCAAAAGCAGCATAAGCTTTGTTTTTTGCCTGTGTCATCACGTCATCAGCGCCGTAAGACTTGTCGATCGTGCCAACACCGAACATATCGGTACCTTCTGCGCACATGGTGTGCCAATAAGACATCGCGAAACGAAGATGTTCGCGCATCGTCTTGCCTGCGATCACTTCGTCGGGATTATAATACTTAAAAGCAAGCGGATTTGCAGATTCTTTGCCTTCATATTTGATTTTGCTGATATTTGCGTAGTATTCCATTTATGAAAAACCTCCATATATTTTGATTACTTTTTCATTGTATCATATCATGCTTTTCTTGTCAAACACTTCTTTGAAAAAAGCGCAAGAGTCTACAGATGAACCGCCGGTTGATTGACTTAATTCTCTTTTTGTGCTATACTATGATTTCCATCAACAAAGCCCGAAAGGAAATGCTTATGAATACGTTATGGTCAACCTTCGTTCAAGGAGAAGAAGTTCTCTATCAATCGCGCATGCTCCGTTTTTCCGATCTCTTTCAGAAAAAATACACAAAAGCGTTCCAAATCGATGACAAAAAAAGGATCCTTGAGATCGGCTGTGGCCCCGGTGCGCTCTCTGATTCACTCGCACGCTGGTATCCGAAAGCGACTGTCATCGGCACCGACAGAGATACGAATTTCATTCGGTTCGCAAAAGAAAAAGCACCTCATATCACGTTTTTGGAAGATGATGCAACCGCGCTCTCCTTCGCCGATGAAAGCTTTGACGT
>JBGVIG010000253.1:0-6424 GCA_045122995.1 Eubacteriales bacterium
CAAAGCTCCTCGACCTCTTTCGCGGTGAGACCGAAGATATAAATGTTCTCGTTACCGACTGCTTCTGCCATTTCCACGTTCGCACCGTCGAGTGTACCGATGGTCATCGCACCGTTGATCATGAACTTCATGCAGCCGGTACCGCTGGCTTCTTTACCTGCCAGAGAAATCTGTTCGGAAATATCGGTTGCGGGCATCAAAATTTCCGCTGTGCTTACGTTATAGTCTTCAAGATAGATCACGCGGATCTTTTCACGGATCACGGGATCCTTATCGATCTCTCTGCCAAGGCTCCAGATCAGGCGAATGATATCTTTCGCCATGTAATAACCGGAAGCTGCCTTACCGCCGAAGATAAAGGTCTGCGGAGGAATGTCAAGATTCGGGTTATTTTTGAGTTCGTCATAGAGAGCAACGATTTTGAGTACGTTCAAGGTCTGACGTTTGTATTCATGGATACGTTTTACCTGAACGTCGAATACGGAGTGGGTGTCGATCGCACAACCTGTGCGGCCGCAGAACCACTTCGCGAAGGATTCTTTGTTGTCATGCTTGATGGCACGAACAGCTTCGATCACACCGGGATCTTTTGCAAAATCCGCGAACTGTGCGAGCGTTTCGGGATCTTTGCGGTAAGAAGTGCCGATGGTGCTGTCCAAAAGGCCTGCAAGCTTGGGGTTGGAATAGCAGAGCCAACGTCTGTGCGCAATGCCGTTTGTAACATTGGTGAACTTATCGGGTTCTGCTTTATAGAAATCGTGGAATACGGTATCTTTGAGAATATCGGAGTGGAGTTTGGATACACCGTTTACCGTGTGAGAGCCGACAACACTAAGGTTTGCCATGCGAACCTGACCGTTACCGATGATGGACATGCGGGAAATACGATCCCAGTCACCGGGATAGAGATTCCAAAGGTCAGCGCAGAAGCGGCGGTTGATCTCACAAACAATGTTGTGGATACGCGGCAAGCGCAGACGGAATAGATCTTCGTTCCAGCATTCAAGTGCTTCGGGAAGAACCGTATGGTTGGTATAAGAAACGACGTTTGTGACAATATCCCACGCAGTTTCCCAAGAGAAAGAATAGGTATCCATGAAAATTCTCATGAGTTCAGGGATACAGAGCGCGGGGTGTGTATCGTTAATGTGGATCGCATTCTTCTCTGCGAAGTTTGCGAGTGTGCCGTACTGTGCGAGATGGTCGGCAATGATGTTCTGGAGAGAAGCAGAAACGAGGAAATACTGCTGGCTCAGACGGAGAAGCTTACCTTCGGTGTGATCATCGGAAGGATAGAGCACTTTTGTAAGCGCTTCCGCGTCCATGCTCTGCTTGAGCGCCTGTGTGTATTGACCCTGTGTGAAAAGCTTCATGTTGAAGTTGTTCGTTGTCTGTGCTTTCCAGAGGCGGAGGTTGCTGACAGCCTTGCTGTCGCCGCCGGAGATCATAATATCATACGGAACAGCCTGCATTTCTTCGTAATCGGTGTGTGTGATTCTGAGGGCGCCATCGTCCCAAGCTTCGGAGATCTTACCACCGAAACGAACGGAGAATGTCTTATCCGTGCGAGGAACGAGCCAGCCTTCTGCGCCGGGCAACCAAATGTCAGGGAGTTCTACCTGGTTGCCTTCGATGATCTTCTGTTTGAAAAGACCGTATTCATAGCAGAGGGAGAAGCCTGTCGCGGGGTAATCGAGCGTTGTGAGTGCGTCCATGAAGCAAGCAGCAAGACGGCCAAGACCACCGTTACCAAGACCGGGGTTGGGTTCTGCCGCGTAAAGATCTTCGATGTCACAGCCGAGCGCTTTTACAGCTCCCGCATACGCGTCCTCGATACCGAGGTTGCGAAGATTGTTTTTGAGAGAAGGACCAATAAGGAACTCCATGCACATATAGTAGACGCGTTTTGCACTGTTTTTCTTCATCAAACGGCGATATGCGGAGCGTTTTTCTGTCAGCATATCTTTCACCGTGAGGATCACAGCTTTATAGATCTGCGCATTGGTCGCTTCTTCGGGACGGACACCAAAATATCTGGAAATTTTATTTTCCAAAACGGTTTTGATCTCCTGTTCCGTGATATTCTTTTTGAGTTGATCCATGTTCGTTTATTTCCTTTTGTGATAGATTCTATTGCGAAACACGCAAGCCTCGAGATCAAAGCAAGCGGTCGTAAAGCTCCATATAACGTGCTGCGGAAACGTTCCAGGAGAAGTCCACTTTCATGACTTTCTTCACGAAAGGCTTCCACGCATCGGTATGATAGAGAGCTTCTGCTTCACGAATAACGTAAAGCATATCGTTAGCATTATACGCGGCAAACGTAAATCCGTTACCTTCGCCTTCCTCGGTATAAGGCTTGATGGTGTCGAAAAGACCGCCCGTTTCACGAACGATCGGCACAGCACCGTAGCGGGAAGCGATCATCTGAGAAAGACCGCAAGCTTCACTCTTGGAGGGCATCAGGAAAAGGTCAGCGCCGGCATAAATAAGCTTGGAAAGCGTACGGTTGTAAGCAAGATTGATGGAGATCTTGCCGGGGTAGCGATCAGCTGCCGCACGGAAGAAATCTTCAAAGCCTTTTTCACCCGTGCCGAGCAAGATGAACTGCACGTCGTCCTGCATGATCTCATCAAATACTTCGCGAACAAGGTCAAAGCCTTTGTGGGAAGCAAGACGGGAGATCATTGCGATCACGGGAACGTCCGCGCGAACTTCAAGACCAAACTTTTTCTGAAGCTCTTCTTTGTTCTTTTTCTTGCCGGAGAGCGCTCTCCAGTAATAGGAGTGAGGAATTTCCTCATCAGCCTGGGGATTGTAGTAATCGTAGTCGATACCGTTTACGATACCGTCGATCTTATAGGAGTATTCCTGAAGAATGGGGTGCAAACCGCAGGAATATGTAGGCGTCTGGATCTCTTTTGCGTAGTTGGGGCTGACGGTGGTGATAAAGTCAGCGCAGACAACAGCGCCCTTGGTGAGATTGATCGCACCGTTGTATTCCACAACGTTCATATCTTCGCCGTAAAGACCGAAGATATCGGAGAGGATCTCTTTACCGTAAACACCCTGGTACTCAATATTATGGATCGTGTAGACCGCTTTGATACCTGCGTATTCGGGGCGATTCCAGTAGTGACATTTCAGCTGAATGACGGAGAGCGCCGTCTGCCAGTCATTTGCATGGTAAACGTCGGGATAGAAATCAAGTTCACGCATCATTTCGAGAACCGCCACAGAGAAGAACGCAAAGCGTTCCGCATCATCATATGCGCCGTAGAGAGTCTCACGCATGAAATAATATTCATTGTCGAGGAAATAGAAAGTCACGTCATCTTTCTTAAGAGAAAAGATACCGCAGTAGAGATTACGCCAAGCAAGCGGAACCGTCATGGATTTGACGAATTTCATCTTTCTGCGCCATTCTTTTTTGATCTGGCTGTAAAGCGGCATTACGACGCGCACATCACAGCCCGGATTTTTCTGCTTAACTGCCGCGGGGAGCGAACCGAGCACATCACCAAGACCGCCGGTCGCGCCAAACGGCATTACTTCGCTTCCTGCATACAGGATTTTATTCATAAATTGCAGATCCTTTCTATAAGGTATTTTGCATATAACGCGGGAGAAGTTTCCACTCTTCCCCCGCGCGAAGAAGTTTTATAACTTTGTTTCGTCTTTAGGTTTTATAACGTTTGTTTGGTTTTATAACGTGAAGAGTTTTTTAAGTGTTTTCGGTCATTAGACCATCTTACCCTTTTCCACATAGAGCGGGAGAGTCGAATGTCCGGAAAGGGTTACGCCGTCACGAATAACGGCATTTTTGTCGCAAACGGTGTAATTTACAGAAGCGTTTGCGTTGATCACGGTATCCTGGAAGAGAATGCTGTTTTTAACAACAGCGCCCTTACCAACTTTAACACCGCGGAAGAGAATGCTGTTTTCTACTGTGCCTTCGATGACACAACCGTCAGCGATAAGAGAATCCTTTGTAGTTGCATCTTCGGTGTAATATGTAGGCGCAGAGTTACGAACTTTGGTAAATACAGGTCTGGTTTCTACATTGAAAAGAGATTCAAACATTTCTTTATTTTCAATGAGCTGCATATTGTGTGCGAAATATTCTTCGAAAGAAGAGATACAGCCGAAATAACCATCATACTTGTAAGTGCGGAAATTTCTGTACGGCAAATTGCGAAGGAATACGTCGCGGTTCAGGCTTGTGTAGCCGTGTGCGATAGAGTCAAGCACGAGATCCTGCAAATATTTGCGATTGATCACGAGGATATTGAGTGCGATATCCGCAAAGCCCTGGAAGTTGGTGGGGTACGGAAGAAGGTCTGTCACTCTGCCCTCTTTGCTGGAGAACACGAGGGTGTTCTTTCTTGCGGTCACAGGGTTGAGCTCTGTGCGTTTTACTGCCATGGTAACGTCCGCACCGCTTTCGATGTGTGCATCGATCATAGCGTTAAGATCAATGTTACAGATTACGTCACAGTCAGACATAACAACGTAGTCAGCCTTGATCTGAGAGATAGAATGACTGACACTCTTGAGCGCTTCAAGTCTTGTGGAAGCGTTTGCGCTGCTGTTCTGATAGCCTGTGATGTACGGAGGAAGGATCTGAATACCGCCGGAGCGGCGAGCAAGATCCCAGTCCTTACCTGCGCCGATATGATCCATCAGCGAGTGATAATTATACTGTGTAATGACTTTGATGTCGGTAATGTTTGAATTTACCATGTTGGAAAGCGGGAAGTCAATCAAACGATAACGGCAACCGAAGGGAACCGCCGCGAGTGTGCGCTTTCTGGTAAGCTCCGAGATGTTGTTGTCGTGAATATTGGAAAAAATGATACCTTCTACTGACATAGCCGTTTTCCTCCTCAACCGATAAAATCTTTGATGTTGTTTACGTCGATCATTTCGCCGCCGCCAATGGTGGTTCCCGCGGGAACGTTAACACCGGCACCCACAAGGAGAAGCTTCTGGTTTTCCTTGGGTTCGCCGAGAACCGCGCCTGCGCCGACAACGGTATCGCTGTCGATGATCGAATATTCCACATGAGCGCCCGCCTTCACGGTAACACCGCTCATGATCACGCAATCTTTGACAACTGCGCCCTTTTCCACACGGACACCGTTTGCGAGAACGGAGTTTTCAACCGTGCCTTCCACAACACAACCTTCGGTAAGCATTGTGTTTTTCACTTCTGCACCGGACGCCACTCTGTGCGGCGGGAATGCATTGTGGCGGTAGAAGATACGCCAGCTTCTGTCATACAAATTGAATGCCGGGGGAGTACCGAGCAAGTCCATATTTGCTTCCCAAAGGCTGGTGAGCGTACCAACGTCTTTCCAGTAACCTTGGAAGGTGTAAGAATACATCTTGCAACCGTCTGCCAACATATTGGGAATGATGTTTTTACCGAAGTCGTTCGCGGAATCCGGATTTGCATCATCTGCTTCAAGATAAGCAGTCAAAACGTCTGTGGAGAAAATATAGATACCCATGGAAGCTTTATTGCTCTTGGGGCATTTCGGCTTTTCTTCAAATTCGATGATTCTGTTGTTTTCGTCGGTATTGAGAATACCGAAGCGGCTTGCTTCTTCCATAGGAACTTCCAAAACAGCGATGGTACAATCTGCGCCGTTCTTTTTGTGTTCGGCAAGCATTTTGCTGTAGTCCATCTTGTAGATATGGTCACCGGAAAGAATCAAGGTGTAATCAGGGGAATAGCGATTGATAAAGGGCAAGTTTTGGTAGATCGCATTTGCAGTACCGCGATACCAATTTTTGCCACCTTTTGCTTCGTAAGGAGAAAGAACGGTAACGCCGCCGCGTGTGCGGTCGAGATCCCACGGTTCGCCGTTGCCGATATATTCGTTGAGGGCAAGCGGCTGATACTGTGTCAATACACCAACGGTGTCAATACCGGAGTTTACACAGTTTGACATCGGAAAATCTATAATACGGTATTTGCCGCCGAAAGGAACAGCGGGTTTTGCTGTTTTTTCGGTAAGAGTATAAAGGCGACTGCCTTGTCCGCCTGCGAGAAGCATTGCGACACATTCTTTTTTCTGGAACATAAGAATTTTCCTGCCTTTCGTTTTTTCAAAATATTCAAAATAAATGCTTATGGTTATTTTGTTGTCTTTCTCTTTTGAATTCCCTTTCGTCTTAGGATAAGCCCACCGTAAGCAGGCACCGTAAGAACGATTTCGCTTTTCATCTTGCCGGTTTCCTTGTGCTGCTTGGAGCAAACCGTTCCGTTTGTAAGGCCGGAGCCGCCATATATCTGCGCGTCCGTCGTGAAGATTTCTTCGTATTCTCCTCGTTTCGGAACGGGGAGAACGTAATTTTCCCACGCGATTGGCGAGAAATTGATGACGACGAGGAGTTCTTGCCCATCGATCGAAATGCG
>JBGVIG010000254.1:0-2742 GCA_045122995.1 Eubacteriales bacterium
CCCCGAAATTTGGGAAGACACAGAAGGCAACGTGGATATTTTCGTCTGCGGCGTCGGCACAGGCGGCACGGTGACGGGTGTTGGTGAATATCTCAAAGAAAAAAAGTCCATGGTGAAGATCATCGGCGTAGAACCTTGCACCTCTCCTGTGCTTTCGGGCGGCAAAGCAGGGCCTCATCCCCTGCAGGGTATCGGCGCAGGCTTTATTCCCGACATTCTCAACACCGAAATTTACGATGAGATCATCACGGTTTCGGGTGAAGAAGCCATGGCGGCAAGCCGCAAAATGGCAAGAAAAGAGGGCGTGCTCGTGGGCATCTCCTCCGGTGCCGCACTTCATGCAGCAACCCTTGTTGCCAGTCGCCCCGAAAACGCAGGAAAAACGATCGTCGTTCTTCTCCCTGACACAGGAGAGCGTTATCTCTCCACCCCCATGTTTCTCTGAAAATACAAACAGAAAGGACTGATTTTATGAAATTTATCGGCAATCTTCTTTGGATCATTCTCTGCGGTCTTTGGCTGTCGCTTGCGTGGCTGATCGTAGGTCTTCTTTGGTGTATCACACTCATTGGTATACCCGTTGGACTGCAATGCTTCAAAATGTCGAGCCTTTCCCTCGCGCCCTTCGGCAAGGACATCGTCTACGAAGGGAAAACGGCATCAGCGATCATCAATATCTTCTGGCTCATCTTCGGCGGCATTGAGATGGCACTTTCCTTTTTCCTTCTCGGTGTTATTTTCTGTGTGACGATTATCGGTATTCCCTTTGGACTTCAGTGCTTCAAAATGGCAAAGCTTGCGCTCGTTCCTTTCGGAGCGCGCGTCGTTTCGGTATGATTTTGGGGCGCCGCCCCAAACCTCGCTTGGAGCGCTGCTCCTAGACCACGCCCAAGGGACTCGTCCCTTGGGAATCCCAAATGAGGTATAATATTATAAAAAGACAGGGATTTCGGCTTGCACTTTACTTGGAATGGTGTAAATTGCGTTTCAATTTACCGCCAATTTTGCACGCCGTTTCTCCGTCTTTTTTATTTTGATGATCTTTTTGCCTATAAATTGACATTTTTTGCTCACACGATTGACAAATACGTATTGTAGGAGTATCATAATATTAGGCATCAAAAATGCGACTCAACCATGAGTAGACCGCACTAAAACAATCCGTTATTGCTTTTTTCGGGATTCTTTGGTAAAATGGAATCAGAAAAAATCTCACACCGCGAAAAAATTTCGGCAAAATTTCAAAATTTTGCAAACCTTTTTCGCAAATTTGACACTATATAGATGTCATGACATTAGAGAAAAACGCTTTCACATATTTTTCAGGAGGAATTTCATGGATTACACAAAGAATCTCAAGTATTACAACAGCAAGGATACCCATTTTTATATTGGGTTTGTCATTCTGATCATCGGCGGTGTGCTTTTTGGCTTGACCAGACTTTTCAGCGCTTGGTTTTTGCCCTATCAAGATACGATCGGTCTAATTCTTGCCATCGCAGGCGGACTTCTCGCCTTCGTACCGCGCTATATGCGCTCCAGCGGCAAGGATATTGACGATTGCGTAGAGTCAGTTGCGCACGATTATGCCGATCAGGCGATCGAATCCATCGGCATTTCGCACATGGTTTTGAAACAGCCCAAGCCTGTATATTTTGGTAGTTTCACTTATGATGGAGAAAATACACTGGTGCGCCGCAGTAAAACCGACTCGAAATATCGCTCCAATATGTATACCGTTTCGGCGATCCTTTTCACCAAAGCAGGCATTTTCGTTTCTCAAAAGAGCTTTTCTCTCACCGAGGAGCTTTCCAATGAAACGGTTTCCAGCTTCGTTTACGGCGAGCTTGTAGGCGCTGAGGTGGAATCTCATGAGCAGATGCTTCCCGACGGTCACAAGAAAAAGATTGTTTCCATCATCATCACGGCAGATGACGGACAAAAATTAAGTCTTCCTGCGGAACAAAGTGCCGCATTTGACCGCATCTGCGACGATCTTAATGATCAGATCAAAAATGCAAAAAAATAAAAAATGAAACGGAAAGAATAAAATCTTTCCGTTTTTTATTTGGTTGGGATTTACATTTTTTCGGTTTTATGGTATGCTGTAAGAACAGAATGTTTTTGGAAAGGATTTTTCCTATGAATAGACAAGATCAATTTACAGCTTCCCTGCTCATTCACCCTGAAGAGCTTACCCGCAAATGGATTGACCGTTGTGTCACGCTGGGGATTCCCACGCTTGCACTCCACCCTGTAGGCGGTTGGCGCTCACCACTGACGATGAAAGCCATGCTTGACAAGCTGGAAACCGAAGAATACCGCGCGCTCCTTGATGAAGCGGCAGAAAAAGGACTCAACATCGAATACGAAATGCACGCCGCACGCTATTTTCTGCCCAAAAAGGAATTTGAAAATCACCCCGAATGGTTCCGTGTGGACAAAGAAGGCAAGCGAAATGCCGATATGAACTGCTGTGTTTCGAGCAAAGAAGCTCTTGATTTTATTGCGGGGCGTGCCGCAGAAAGCGCAAAAAAGCTTTATCGTTCTTCGCATCGCTATTTCTTCTGGATGGACGATTCCAAAGAAGATTGCTGGTGTCATTGTCCCGAATGTGAAAAATATTCCGCGTCTGATCAACAGCTCATCATCATGAATCGCATTTTGGAAGAGCTGAAAAAAGACGATCCCGATGCAACACTTGCTTATCTTGCTTATTATGACACGCTGACACCACCCGAA
>JBGVIG010000255.1:0-9544 GCA_045122995.1 Eubacteriales bacterium
GCCCATTGAGGTGTATTTTCCCCAATATTTCGCAAAAATGCGCTTTGCATATTTGGAAACGGCAACGATCGAGATCGGAATCAGCGGCACACAAGCAAGAAGCACCAATGCCACGCGCCAATCAATCGGCAAGCAAATGAAAAACAAAATGAAAGGGGCCATCATTGAAAAGAAAAATTGCGGAATGTAAGAAGAATAATAGAGGTCAAGCTGCTCCACACCTTCCATGGAAACCTGAGTAAGTCCCGCCATGCTCATGCCGTCCGTAGAGCGAACACCGAGCTTAACGATTTTGTGATAGGTGCGTTCACGCAGATCTTTTTTCACCTTTCTACCGAGAATGTCCTTTAGATTTCCCGCAAGCCTTGTAGCAATATAGCGAACCGACATACAAACCGCGGCACTCAAAAACGGATATACATAAGAAATGAGCGCCGCCCCTTCCGTTAAAAGATAGACCGCCCAACAAATCGATGCCGTCACGCCAACGTTCGCAATGAGTCCCAAAACCATTGCCGCGACAGCTGCATAAATATATTTTTTATTTCCGCCGATCAAGCGGAAAAGCTCTTTATCAAGCATCGTTGATTCTCCTTTAAGATTCTTTTTGACATTCACATTCTCCGCAAAATTCCGCGATCTTCCCTCTACTGATATCACTGAACGCGCACGCAACGCCAAGCGCGTCATGATATGCAATCTCCGCAGGCGTACCGCAGTGATCTTCCAAATGTGTACGAATAAAATTCACAATCACCATATATTCCCGAAGCACGGTCAATCCGTTTTCGGTCATAATGACCTTATTTTTTTCATCTCTTTGAACATATCCGTTTTTTTCAAGACGCTCCACTGCACGATAAACGCTGACCTTGGAAACACCCATTTGGGCAGCAATCTCCGTCAGTTTCACACCGTTATCGCCATGATAAAGGGTATTGATCGCAATCAAATACCGAAGTTCTGCCGATGACATATATGACCTCCTATCACGAGTTAGCCTTTGCTAACCGATATTCAAAAAAAGCAGAGTTTGTGCAAACTCTATTTGCAGTATATCACACTTTTTCGCCATTGTCAAGAATCTTGTTAGACACAAACTAACCGTTTTTTATCTGTAAAAATAAAAAAATACAGAAATCAATCTCCTGCCATTGACGAACTTTCTTTTTCATGCTATCATAAACGCAAAGAAATATTTTTTCAAAAAGAAAGGTGTTTTCGTTATGGATTGCATTTTTTTAGCAAATTGGCTGATGCCGAGTTTTGAAGAAAAAGAAGCCGCCGCAGAGTTTATTCGCTCATTCTCCACAGAAAAAACGGTAAAACGTGCTACCCTTTGGGCAAGCGCACTCGGAGTCTACGCCGCAAGAATCAACGGCAGCAAAATCAGTTATATCCTTGCTCCCGGTTGGACAGCTTATCAGCACCGCGTGCAGTATCAGGAATATGATGTAACCACACTTTTACAAAAAGAAAACACCATTTCTCTGACAGCCGCTCCCGGTTGGCGTATGCCTTATGGGTTTGAAAAGGTGAAAATCATCAAGCCTTGGGCGGGTGAAGAGATCGCTGGAAACGAATATGCCGTGATCGCCGCACTTTTGATTAAATATGAAGACGGCACAGAAGAACTCATCATCACCGATGATTCATGGACTGTAAGAGAAACAAAATGGCGCGCTTGTAATCTCTATCAAGGCGATATTTATGATGAAACCTTCGTTGGCGGCACCTATCCTGTTCGCGTGATCAAACACCCGAAAAATATTCTCGTACCGCAAGAAGGTGAAATCATCACCGAGCAGGAAACGTTTCAGCCTATTGAAGTTATTCACACGCCCAAAGGCGAAACCGTCCTTGACTTCGGTCAGAATATGACAGGCTACCTCTCTTTCACCTTGAAAGTCCCGAAAGGTGAAACCATCGTTATTGATCATGCGGAAATTATTGATTACGAAGGCAATTTTTATAACGAAAATTATCGTTCCGCCAAAGCCCGGATCGTCTACACCGGCGATGGCGAAGAACATACATGGAAACCGGAATTTACGTTTTACGGCTTCCGTTACGTTCGCTTGACCGCTTTTTGCGGCGATGTGGAGCCCCTCGCTTTCACTGCCATCGTCGTTCACTCCGACATGGAAAGAACCGGATATTTCGAATGCTCCGATGAGAAGATCAATCAACTTTATCATAATATTATATGGGGACAAAAAGGCAATTTCCTCGATATTCCGACAGATTGCCCTCAGCGAGATGAGCGCCTCGGCTGGACAGGTGACGCGCAAGTTTTCGCAAGATGTGCCTCTTATAATTATAATACAAATAAGTTTTTCCGCAAATGGCTCTCGGATATGAGCTTGGAACAGCGTCCAAGCGGCGCGATTCCGCAGATCATTCCGCGCCTGGATTGGGTGAGCTGTGCTTGCGGTTGGTCGGACGCTTGCATCATCATTCCCTGGCAAGTGTATCTGCTTTACGGCGACCGTGACCTTCTGCAAAGACAATATATCACCATGAAGCGCTGGCTCGACTATATGTACGAGCAGGGCGATGCCTATATCGAAAGCCCCAAGCACTTCGGTGACTGGCTCTCACAGGATACTGATCCGCGCAATTGCCGCGGTGGCACCGACCGCCGATTCCTTGCGCTCGCATTTCGCGCGTATTCCACTTCACTCTTCATAAAAATATCCAAAATTCTCGGTTGCCGTGAAAACGAGCTTACCGACTATGAAGCAAAACTTTGCGATACGAAAAAATGCGTTCGTGAAAGATTTTTCCAAAACGGACTTGTATCGCTTCCCACGCAGACGGCACACGTCATCACCATTAAATTCGAGCTTTGCGAAAAAGAATTTCTGCAAGCACATGCCGATCGCCTTGCCGAAATGATCCATGATAATGACGATCGACTCACCACGGGCTTTCTCGGCACGCCGTATCTGCTCCACGTTTTGACCGAATACGGCTATATCGATCTTGCGTATACGCTCCTTTTCCAAAACAAAATGCCCTCTTGGCTCTATGCCGTGGAACATGGTGCGACCACGATGTGGGAGCATTGGGACGGTATCCGTGATGACGGCACGCTTTGGGGCGCAGACATGAACTCCTATAATCATTATGCTTACGGCGCTGTCGGGGATTGGCTTTACGGCACCATCGCCGGCATTGAAACGGACGAAGAAAATCCCGGATTTGCTCATATCCGTTTCGTACCTAAGCCAACGGAAAAGCTTTCTTACGCAAAAGCTTCCGTCAAAACAAAATACGGCACCGTAGCTTCCGAATGGCACCGCACAGATAATACCGTCGTTTATACCTTGACAGTTCCCGGCGGCACCACCCCCACCGCTAAGATCGGCGAAAACATCTACGAGCTTTCCGCAGGCACACATACGTTCACCGAATAAAAATAAAAACGGAGAATTTTCTATGAATAAATTTGAAAGACTCAATCAAAAGTTCGCTTCTCGTGAACAGATTCTCGGCACCCACATCATGATAACAGCAAGCGGTCCGATGCTGGAAGTGATGAACGAAGATTATCTGGATTATGTCATCTTTGACATGGAGCACGGCATCTTTAACAATGAAAACCTCATCGGACTAATGCAGGTGTGCCGTCTTTGCGGACTTCCCACATTTGTTCGCGTTCCCGATCATACCGGATTTCATGTAGCAAGATGCATGGACCTTGGCGCAGACGGTGTCATGATTCCTCGCACAGAAACCGTGGACCAAGTCAAGCTCGCAGTAGAATCCATGCGTTTTCCTCCCAAAGGGCGTAAAGGCAAAGGTGGATATTGTCAGGTTCGCGCAGGGGAAACGCTGGAAACATTTAATCAAAACCGTTATCTTCTCGTGCAGATCGAATCCACGAAAGGGATCGAGGCACTCCCCTCCATGCTGGACACTTACGGTGATGAAATCGCCGCGATCGTGATCGGCCCTTATGATCTCTCCTTTAATCTCGGTATTCCCGCGCAGTTTAATGAACCTGTTTTTCAGGAAGCTGTCAAAAAAATCTTTGATATCTGTCTTGCTCACAAAAAATCTGTCGGTATTTTTTGCGACACGCCGGAACAGGCGAAAAAATACCGTGAAATGGGTGCTAATTTCATGTGGATGTGTACCGATGACCAGATCGTAAAAGCAGGCATGCGTGCCATGATCGCGCCGCTTGCTGAATAATCAAAATAACACAAAAAAAACGCAGTTTGCGAACAATCGCAAACTGCGTTTTTTATCAACAATTACTGAATTTCTTCCATCACGCTCATGTAAGCGGGACGAATGATCTTATTCATACCAACGATCTCTTCCACGCGATGCGCACTCCAACCGACGATACGCGCCGTCGCAAAAAGAGGTGTATAAAGCTCCATCGGAATGCCCAGCATCTCATAAACGAAACCGCTATAAAAGTCTACGTTCGGGCTGACACCTTTATAAATGCGGCGTCTTTCCGCGATGATACGCGGTGCCTCTTCTTCAATGATCTGATAGAGCATCGCATCTTTGGTTTTGCCCTTTGCATCTGCCAATTTATCAACGTAGGATTTCAAAATGCGTTCTCTGGGATCGGAAACAGAATAAATCGCGTGACCCATGCCATAAATCAAGCCTTTTCCATCAAAAGCTTCTCCGGCCACGATCTTTTCCAAATGCGCACAAACTTCTTCTCTGCTTGTAATGTCAGAAACATGGGCACGGATATCGCTGATCATCTCCATGACTTTGATATTTGCACCGCCATGCTTCGGGCCTTTGAGAGAGGACATCGCCGCCGCAATCGCGGAATACGTATCCGAACCCGAAGACGTAACCACACGAGTGGTAAAGGTGGAGTTGTTACCGCCGCCATGCTCCATGTGCAAAAGAAGTGCAATGTCCAAAACCTTTGCTTCCAAAGGCGTGTATTGTCCATCAGGACGAAGCATGCGAAGAATGTTTTCTGCGGTGGAAAGAGTGGGATCCGGACGATGGATATACATACTCTCATAATTTTCATAATGATTATAAGCATGATAGCCATAGACCACAAGCATCGGAAAAACAGCGATGAGCTGCAAGCATTGACGAATGCTGTTTTCCACGCAAGTGTCGGTGGAATTTTCGTCATAGGAAGCCAGTGTCAAAATGCTTCTCGTTACAGAATTCATGATATCCTTGGAAGGTGCTTTCATAATAACGTCACGCACGAAATTGGTGGGTAACGTTCTGGACTCGCCAAGAATTTTTGAAAATTCAGAAAGCTCGTCTTCTGTGGGCATCTGACCGAAAAGGAGAAGAAAAGCTGTCTTTTCAAAGCCAAATTCGGTTTCACCGAGAAAAGAAATCAAGGTATTGATATGATAGCCTCGATACCAAAGCTCACCATCGCAAGGTGTCTTCACGCCATCAATCTCCTTAAATGCGGTAATTTTGGAAATACGGGTAAGACCTGTGAGGACACCTGTTCCGTTGATGTCACGCAGACCGCGGTTTACACCATATTCACGGAACAGATTATCCGAAATCATATCATTTTCGACGCACATATCTTTTTGCGCCAAAGAATATTTTTCAAGTTTTTCGTTCATGTTTGGGTTTCTCTTTCAATATAACGGAAAATAATATTGATAAGTTTACCATCGTTTATGGTATTTGTCAAGAAAAATTGCTTAAAGTTTACTAATTTTTAAAACAAAAAATCCGAGGAAAAATTCCTCGGATTCGTGGTGCGAGAAACGGGACTTGAACCCGTATGGAAAAACCACACGCCCCTCAAACGTGCGCGTCTACCAGTTCCGCCACTCTCGCTTCTCTTGTGCTCGGGACTTCAGTTCACACCTCCGTGCCCTTGCGACGGTATCTATCATACCACATCTTTTTCCAAATGTCAATACCTTTTTTCAATTTTTTCAATTTTTTTTGAATCTTTAGACCCTACTTGGGGCGCCGCCCCAACCTCCCGCCTAAGGGACAATGTCCCTTAGGAATCCCAAATGTAAAAAAAGATGCAAAAAAGCGGAAGCCGAAGCCTCCGCTTGATCAAGCAATATTTTCTCCCCCAAATGGGTTCCAAGGGATAAGTCCCTTGGTGGGTGCAGGGCGAAGTCCTGCTCAGGGTATGGGGTGAAACCCCATCATTCCTTAGATTCCTTGCGAGGCGGTGCGATCACCTTTACGTCATCTTTAATATAAGCACGGATCATCTGATGGTCGCCGGGGAAACGAACCTTGATAATACCGGAAAGCGGTACAAGCTCGCAGACGTTACCTCTACCGTCGGGCGTTTCCACGTAGCTGTCAAGCTTGGGAAGCGATGCCAAAGCTTCTTCATAGGTTTCATGCTCATAGCGCAGACAGCACATCAATCTGCCGCAAGCACCGGAGATCTTTTGGGAATTGAGAGAAAGATTCTGCTCTTTTGCCATTTTGATAGAAACCTGCACAAAATCGTCAAGGAATTTTTTACAGCAAAAAGGTCTGCCGCAAACACCAAGACCACCGATCAGCTTTGTTTCATCACGGATACCGATCTGTCGAAGTTCAATGCGCGTGCGGAAAATAGATGCCAAGCTCTTTACAAGCTCACGGAAATCCACACGTCCGTCAGCCGTGAAATAGAAGAGGAGCTTGCTATTATCAAAGGTATATTCCACGTCAACAAGCTTCATGCCAAGCTTATGCTCCGCGATCTTTTCAAGACAGATTTTCGCTGCTTCTTTTTCTTTTCGTTTGTTTTCTTCGTAAATGGCGTGATCTTCTTCCGTCGCGATACGGATCACAGGGCGCAAAGGAAGCACAACGTCATTTTCGGAAACGATCTTATTACCGATAGCAACCGTACCGAATTCCAATCCGCGCGCAGTTTCCACAATAGTGTGATCCCCTTCGGAACAAACAAAACCTTGCGGATCAAAATAATAGATCTTTCCCGTTGTTTTGAAACGAACGCCGACGATCTCATAGGTTTTCGGCTCTGCCGCTTCTTCGGGAATATTTTCGGTTTCCGGTTCTTCTTTTATATTTTCATTCATTTCATTATTTTCATTCATGAAAGAATTCCTCACTTTCTATGTTTGGTGGTGCTTACGAAACCGCGTTCCACAGCGCCATACCGAGTGTCGCCGCACTGAGAGAGAGATTCACATTGAAACGCATATCGTCCTTCATCGCATTCACGATTTCAAAAGATTTCGTCACAGCACCTGTTGCAAAAACCATCGCCAAACGATCAAGCTCTTCTTTTTCAAAAAAAGAAGACGTCGTGTCTTCCGCGCATCTGGCGCGTGCGATGTCTGCATATGCAGTCAGCAAATAGCCGAGAAAACTATCAAAAGCTTCCCTGGTTACGGCAAAATCGCCGATCACTTTTAAAAATTCAAAATAGGACACGCCTCTACCCTTGGAAACCTGTCCTTCCACCACTTTTTTGGCAGCAGTGTATGCCGCAAATTCCGCTTGCTCTCCGTCCAAAAGACGGCGCAGGTTGCCAATAGAGCCACCCGCCATGCGAAGCGCAAATTGCAACTTTTCATCTTCACCGTTAAGAAGCCCTTCCTTTTTTGCATAGGAAAGAAGCTCTTTATCATCAAAAATTTGCAGAGAGATCTTTTGCGCGCGAGAGCGCACCGTGGAAAGAAGAGAGAGCGAATTTTTACAAAGGAGCAAAATATAAACGCCGTGCGGCGGCTCCTCGATGATCTTCAGCAAGGCATTTTGCGCTTGCTGGGTGATGATGTCCGCTTCATCAAAAATATACATCTTAAACGAAAGCTCCGAGGGCGTGAGATACACCGTGGACATAAAGTCACGCACGGCGTCCACACCAATGGTCTTTTTTCCTTCTTCCCGCTTCAGCATCATCACGTCGGGGGACGTTCCCGAAAGAATGCGTTGACATTTTTTTGCTGTTTCTTCTTCCGAATCACTCGGAAAAGCGGCGGCAATCGCCGCCGCCAAACAAAGCGAAAATGTCTTTTTTCCACTGCCTGCGGGTGCTTCTAAAATATAGGCATGCGCAAGCTTCCCTTCCTTGATCAAAGAAGAGAAATACACTTTCTGTCGGGTATTTCCGAAAAGCGTGTCAAAAAAACTCATTTAGAACGAAACGAATTTTTCAACGTCCAAAATGAACACCGTTGCGCCGCCGACGCTGACGTCGGTATTAACAGCGGCAAGCGAACCTGCATTGCCCATAGGCATTGCGGTCGGGATATTCTTCACGCGTTTTTTGCTGTGTGCTTTGATGATTTCAAGCGCACGATCCACTCTTGCGTCATCAACACCAAGGAAAAAAGTGGAGTTGCCGTTCAAAAGGAAACCACCTGTGGAAGAGATCTTTGTGATCTGAAAACCTTCCGCAGTAAGACCTGTGTTGACAAAATGCGCGTCATCATTGTTAACAATCGCGATAATCAATTTCATTGTAGGAATCCCCCTATGCCAAACTTTAATGGTTATAATTCATTATAGCAAAATAAGGCACTTTTGTCAACGAAAAGTAAAAAACTTTCCTTGATAATTCATCTTTTTGGGCGACTTCTAAAAAGAAGCGCAAAAAAGACACCCGAAACGATCGCCGCCGTAATACCGCCTGCCGTTCCCGTGAGTCCACCCGTGAAAGCACCGAGAAGCCCTTTTTCGTCTACCGCCTTTTCCACACCCTTGGCAAGAGAATAACCAAAACCCGTCAGCGGCGTTGTGGCACCGCACCCCGCGAATTTCACAAGTGGCTCATAAAGTCCAATGCCTGTCAGCACAACACCAAGGCAAACGTAAAGCACCAAAATGCGCGCAGGCGTCATTGCTGTGCGGTCAATCAGAATTTGTGCCACAACGCAAAGAAGTCCGCCCACAAGAAACGCTTTAAGGATATCCGTGATCAATCCCATTCGTTTTCTCCTTTCTCCGCAGAAATCCGCACAAGGTGTGCAATCCCCGGAATGGTATTTCCCTGCTGGAGCGCGGAGGGACTCATCAAAGCGCCCGTTGCAAGATATAAAATATCATGCAGTTCGCCTTTTTCAAATCGCTTCATGATATGCCCCGCCATCACGGAAGCACTGCAACCGCACCCGGAACCGCCGCAATGCACGTCCTGCGAATCCACACCATAGAGAAGAAGTCCACAATCATTATAAACGCGCTCCATATCATATCCGCCGGCTTTCATAAAAGAAAGCGCGATAGAATGGCCCTCAAGTCCCAGATCACCCGTAAGGATCAGGTCAAAATCGTCAGGACGCTTCCCCGTTTCCTTGAAATATTTCGTCAGCGTATCAATGGCGGCAGGTGCCATGGCGGCACCCATGTTGTTGATGTCATTGATTCCTTTATCCACGATCGTGCCGGGCAATACCTCGGTAATATAGGGGCCATCTCCCTCGGCGGCAAGGATAAAGGAACCTGCCGCAGTCGCCGTCCACTGTGCTGTGGGTGCGCGCTGTCCGCCGTATTCGAGCGGAAAGCGAAATTGCCTCTCCGCCGAGCAGAAATGAGAAGAGCTGATCGCGGCACAACGGTCAAAATATCCGGCATTCACCGT
>JBGVIG010000256.1:0-1967 GCA_045122995.1 Eubacteriales bacterium
GCCACAATGCGACAACTATTTTACCACAGGAAACCATGTTTGTCAAGCCTTTTTTGATAATTTTTTTGAGATTTTTTAGGGTGATCCGGAAAAAAACTTGCATAGCGTATTGGATTGTGTTATACTGAATGTAGGAAAAAAGAAAAGGAGGGATATGATGACAGTTTATCTGATTCGCCACGGCAGAGATGACGATACGGTGCGCGGCGGGTGGAGTATCTCTCCGCTGACGGAAAAGGGTGTTTTGCAGGTCAGTGAGCTTGCCGAAAAGATGAAAAACAATCCTGAGATTCATGTGGGCGCGCTTTATGCGAGCGATCTTCCGCGCACGGCACAAACGGCAGGAATCCTTGCTTCACAGCTTTGCTTGCCGATCATACTTCGCTCCTCATTTCGTGAAACGAATAACGGCGTGCTTGCGGGCATGAAAAATGAGATCGCCAATCGAAAATATCCGGGTCTTTTCTGGAATACTTTAGGCTGGGACGAACATTATCCGCAAGGAGAAAGTCCGCATGAATTTTATGACCGGATTTCTGCGGCATGGGCGGCTTTTCGTCGGGAGATCGCAGAAAGGGAAAAAGACGTGATCCTTGTGACGCATGGCGGCGTGATCAATGTGATTTTGCACATCGAACGCGGACTTCGTTATGACAACAAAGACAAAGGATTTTACACACCGAATGCAGGTGTGGTTGCTATCAAGATATAGATCAAGGGGAATAGCGTGAAAGAAGCTTGGCTTGATAGGTAAGTGCAGTGATCACGCTATCAAATTGCATTCAAAATGAGATCGGAACCCATTTTGCCGCACAAGTTGCGGTCATGCAATTTCGTGTTTTTTGTGCCGCTGCCAGCGGCAGAATGGAGATTTTTATGAAACAACCGAAATTTCAAAATAAAAAATCTTATGTGATCTATGAGATTGTAAAAAGGCTTTATTTTTTGATATTAATTGCTTACGTTCCGATGCTTGGCATTGCCACACTGTATAGCCGATTAAGACCTTCCGGAGGGTTTATTGACTTTGGATTTTGGTTTTCTCTTTTGTTGCTGTTTTTGTGGACGCTTTTGCCGGTGTTGTTTTTTGCGGTGATTGGTCAACTTGTGCGAATTGTTTTATGTCATGTCACAAAGGGGAATGCCGACACGCTTTTTGATACATCTGCTTTTTATGAGAAAATCCATCGTGTGAAAAACGTGATGACTGCTATTATCGTAACGGTTTCGATGCTTCTTGTTTTGTTGGTTCCGTATTCTACGATTCGTTATGATGATGGCGGGACGGTGAAGCATGATGCGCTTCTTTATACTGTCATGGAGTGGAACCGCACCAAGGATTGGTATGGTGAGCCTGTTTCGGAAACGTCGCAGGAAACGTGTGTTTATTTCTTTCCGCAAAATTTGCTCAGTTATGATGAGCTATGGGAATTAAAGCATTGATATATATAAATAATAGCTGTATAAAAACCTTGGTTTTGGCATAAAAAACATTGACATCTTTCTTTGTTCTTGTTATAATAATTGACATATTTTTCAAAATAAATCTTTCAAATATGAAAGGACTGATATTTATGAGCATTAGAATCGGTATCTTCGGATATGGCAATCTCGCGCGCGGCGTGGAATGTGCTATTCGTCAAAATGCGGATATGGAGCTTGTTGCCGTATTCACACGCAGAGATCCCGAAACGGTTAAGATCCGTACGGCAGGTGTCCCTGTATACCATGCAGATGATGCGGAAAAACTTGTGGGAAAAATCGACGTTATGATCCTTTGCGGCGGCAGCGCGAGAGATCTTCCCGAACAGACACCCGGGATGGCAAAGCTTTTCAATGTGATCGACAGCTTTGATACCCACGCAAAAATTCCTGAACATTTTGCTTCGGTGAATGAAGCGGCAAAAGCATCCGGCAAGACCGCGATCATTTCCGTTGGTTGGGATCCCGGTATGTTTTCTCTCAAC
>JBGVIG010000257.1:0-2353 GCA_045122995.1 Eubacteriales bacterium
TGCCTTTCCGCAAACCGAACAAGAAATGCCATTGACAATGGCGGCGTATGGGTTCACGAATATCCTGACGGAATATCTCACGATCAACCTGACACCGGATAATCCCAATTATACGCCTAATTTCGCAAGAAAGATCCTTGATTCTTTCCGAGCAACTACACTCTGCGGCATAGATTGTTTAGAAAAAACAGCAGGCGCGCTTGTCACAAAAGACGAGATCGCCGAAATGAAGCGACTCGTAAACGAGCGCCACGATAATAGACTCGCGCTTTATGATGCGGATATCAAGCAATGGGACACTTATACTTCTCTTACTATGGTGCTTCGCGGTGTAAAATAAAATCGCAAAAAAATCCGACAGAAAAATCTGTCGGATTTTTTGATTTCTTTATTTATTCAAAAGCGGTGCAAGAACTTTCTCGAAAGCATTTGCCATAAAATGATAGCCGAGATCATTGGGGTGACAGCCGTCTGAGCTGCAATCATCACGAAATTCTTCAGGATACATCTTGGAGCCGTCTACAAAGTACACGTTCGTATCCCCTTCTGAAAGCGCACGCAGATAATTATTTTCAATCAACTTGCGGCGTTTTTCATTCTCTTCCATATTTGACACTTGAGGGATCGTATAATTGGGACTCCAATAATCCGGGCGCGATGCCATGATGATAGGTGTGCTCGGCTGTTTTTCACGAAAACGTTTATAGCCTTCATAATGTGTTTTTTCCAGGTGTTCATAAGTCGGCGCATTGTGATCATAATCATAAACAAAAACGCTCATATCAAGTCCTGCCATATAATCTATGATAGCAGGCTCTGCCAAAGCGCCTCCGCCAAAACCAAGATTGATATATTCGCTATCCAAACGGCGCGAAAGCACCGCCGTATAAGGGGAGCTGGGACGCAGACCGCCACCGTGAACGATGGACGAACCGTAAAAAACGATCGGCGTTTCATGCGTATACGGCGAAGCATAATCCAGTTCACTTCCCTCGCGCAGACCGATATAAAGTTCCTTGATTTCCGCATTAAGCGGGAAATAGATCATGATATCCTTCATATGATCGTTGTGGTATTTGAGTCTGCTTTCCACATAGCTTTTTCCTTCCCCTTGAGAAGGCATGAACATACCGCGGAAACAATACTTTCCGTTTTCCTTCACATAAATATCAAAACTGCTGCACGCAACCGGAGAAGAGTTATAAGTGTTCGACACCTCTCCAAGTTCTCCGTGAACAACAACAAAATCAGAAGTCGTGCGGAAACAAACTCTGCCGCCTGCCGTCACTTTCGCAAGACGAGATACGCACTCACTCGTGGAATCGGAAATTTCTGACGGAACACGACGGTACGGCTCCGAAAAACCGGAAAGACGAAAAGGTTCTTTTCGCACGTTGATATATACGGGGGATGTCATTGTTGTATCTGACAAAATGGTCCCCATTTCTTTTGTAACGATCATTATTAAATTCCTTTCTGCAAGAGCCTGCATGCGTTCTGTTCAGTATATCATTTTTACCATCAAAAGTCAAGTTATCTGTTTCAAAAAAGGTACCTGACACCGTAATAAAAGTGAAGAAAACAGCGCGCCCCACTTGCGTATTTCCCTTGCTTGGTGTATAATAATGATTGATAAAACTTTTATTTGGAAAAGAGGATTTTGTATGACAGAAGATTGCAAAAAACTTTATAACGAACTGAAAGAAACAAAGATCTCCCGCGAAGAAATTTTTGACGGTTATATCGTGCATCTTGTGCGTGATACTGTGGAACTTCCGAACGGTGCCAAAGCAACACGTGAGGTTGCTCTTCACAACGGCGCTGTTTGCGTAGTCCCCGTCACTGACGAGGGCGAGATCATTATGGAGCGTCAATTCCGTTATCCCTTCGATGAAATTATCTGGGAAATTCCCGCCGGCAAGCTTGATAAAGGTGAGTTTGATCATCTGGAAGCTGCAAAACGTGAGCTTCGCGAAGAAACCGGTTACACCGCAGAAAAATACACATTCATCGGTGAGCTTTACCCCTCTCCTGCAATTCTCAGCGAAAACATTCATATGTTCATTGCTACAGGACTGAAAAAAGGCGAACAAGATCTTGATGAAGACGAATTTTTGGACGTTGTAAAACTTCCCTTCGCAGAAGTTGTTCAAATGATTCTCGACAACAAAATCACAGATGCCAAAACACAGACAGCTGTACTCAAAGCAAAATTGATCCTTGGTCTTTAAGAAAAAACACCTGACATTCTGAAATGTCAGGTGTTTTTTGATGGATCAACCAAAAATATCATTCATTTACGGTTTCCTCTGCGGCTGATGTTTCACAAACACTGGAAGTATACATCACTGTT
>JBGVIG010000258.1:0-1893 GCA_045122995.1 Eubacteriales bacterium
ATAACCAAAATATTCATAAACGATAATCCTTTCTAAAACTGATTCTTCATAATATTATTATAGCAGAAAAAACGCACTTTTTCTTAAAAACAGTGAAAAAACTTTATATATTTTTTACGCAATCTTGACATTTTTTTGCCCACATGTTAAAATGGTTGCAGTCGCAACCGTTGCACCCGCAACAAAAAACAAGAAAAAGGAGAGAAAATATGTCTACGCTCATGCGAAAGATCAATATCATCAGCCGATGCGAAAGCATCTATCGCACGGACAAGCTGAAAGAATCCAAGATCTGTGCTTGTCACCATAGCTATATCTTAGCGATCTGCCATCATCCCGGCTTGACGCAGGATCAGCTTGCCAAACACCTTTGCGTTAATAAAAGCGGTGTTACACGCAGTCTTTCTCATCTGGAAGAAAACGGCTACGTGGAGCGGTGTCCCGATCAAAACGATAAACGTGCGCTTTGCGTATATCCCACGCAGAAAATGCTCGATATTTTCCCGGAAGTAAAGAGAATCACGGCAGAATGGAATGAATATCTCGTCGAGGGTATCGATGAAAAAGATATCGCGCTATTTCGTAGCATTCTTGAAAAGCTTGCTGATCGCTCACAAATTTATATTTCCGAAAAGGAGGAAAGCGAAAAATGAAACTCATTTTGCGGTATTTGAAACCGTTTTACGGCAGAATGTCCGTGGGACTTGCCATCAAGGTCGCGGGCACGCTCGTGGAGCTGATGCTGCCGTACATACTCAGCCATATTTTGAAGACCGTCGTGGAAACACAAAGTATTCCGCAGATCATCAAATGGGGCAGTCTGATGATCCTCTGTGCAGGACTTGCCTGTCTTTTCAATATCGTTGCCAACCGAATGGCGGCGAAAGTTTCCCGAAACTTTTCCGAAAAATTGCGCCACGATCTTTTTGCGCAAACACTTCGCCTTTCCGCTTCGCAAACAGATAAATTCACAATTCCCTCTTTGGAATCCCGCATCACCACCGATACCTATAACCTTCACAACTTCGTCGGCATGATGCAACGAATGGGCGTGCGCGCACCGATCCTGCTTATCGGCGGTATCGCCATCACCCTTCTCATGGACGCTTATCTAGCCTTGGCAATGATCGCTATTTTGCCGTTTATCTTCGTAACCGTCTTTTTCATCTCCCGAAAAGGTGTGCCGCTTTACGCAAAAGTGCAAACGTCGGTAGATAAAATGATCCGTGTTGTTCGCGAAGACACCCAGGGTATCCGCGTGATCAAAGCACTTTCCAAGACCGACTACGAGCATCGCCGTTATGACAAAGTCAACCGTGCGCTTTCCGACGAAGAAAAACACGTTGGCACGATCATGAGCTCTGTCAACCCGATCATGACGCTCTTGATGAATATAGGTATCATCATGGTTGTTACGCTCAGCGCTTCCCGTGTGGCAAACCATCAATCCGACCCCGAAACGGTGATCGCGTTCATGCAGTATTTCACACAGATCTCCATGGCGATGATGTCCGTCACCAGAATCTTCACCATGTATACCAAGAGTGCGGCTTCTGCAAAACGAATCGCGGAAGTCATCGACGCTCCGGAAGAAATCCAAATCAAGAGTGAACAAGAATATCCCGCTATTCAGACAAAAAACCATATCGAATTTGAAAACGTAACCTTCTCTTACAAAGGCAAACACCCCAATCTTCAAAATATCAGCTTTGCGCTTCCGCACGGTGGCTCTCTCGGAATCATCGGCGCGACAGGTAGCGGTAAATCCACCCTGATCCGTTTGCTCATGCGTTTTTATGATGTGAATAAAGGTGCGATCCGCATCAATGGACGTGATATCCGAACCATTGAAAAGGAAGATCTTTACACCATGTTCGGTATTTCCATGCAGCA
>JBGVIG010000259.1:0-1784 GCA_045122995.1 Eubacteriales bacterium
CAGTTGCGGCGATGATGCTCATGGGTGTTGTGGTAATGGAAATTTCAACGGTATCTTCGTTGAGTTTTTTCCAGAGATTTTTTGCGCTCTTTTCGATTTTGCAAGTATCAATGCGAGGCATGCCTTGAGTTGTAAATTCCATAGTGAAATTCCTTTCTTCAATTATAATTATTTTTATTATTATTTTATATTTTTGTCTTGTTTATGACGGTATTGCCGATGGCGGATTTTTCCGATGGCAAAGAGCAGTGCCATGATGGCAAAAAGCATGAGAAAAACGGGAAAAGCCTCCCAAATTTTTGAAAACGTGCTTTGCTTCACCGCACTTTTTGTGACGAGCATGGTGCTGGCGATGGGTTCACCGTCGAGAATAATGAGCACTTCGCCGACGACCGTGCCTTTTTCCACGGGGGCGGATAAACTTTCTTTACAAGTGGGGGAAAGGGCGATCTTGGAAAGATCGGTGTCCGCGTCCAAAAAAGCGTAGACCGCAGAAGAGGGAATGATGAGAACGTGATCTTCGCGTCCGCCCGAAACGGGGATCTCCGCAATGATCTTGGAACGATCGAGGATTTTCAGCTCCGCAAAATTACCCGTAGCCCACGAGAGAAGGAACTTTACGTCGAGATAACCGCCGATCTTGCCCGCTTCATTTTTTTCGGAGCCGAGGGACACACAGACGTAGGGAAAATTGCTTTCTGCGGCGGCGACGATCGCATAACCGCTTCCATCGGCGTAGCCTGCGCAAATGCCGATGGCGTTTTTATCATAATATTCACTTTGCGGCGAAACGAGCATGTTTCTCGTATAGATCGTCACGCTTTCGTGTATATTGGTAGCGGGGACGATATAATAACGTTTAGTACTGATCGCGCGGAACGTGGGATTTTGATATGCCGCGGCGGCAATCATGGCAGTATCTTTGGCAGTGGTGTGGGAGTTGGCTGTTTCCAGACCGTTTGCGGAGATAAATTTTGTATCGAGTGCGCCGAGCGCTGTTGCCTTTTCGTTCATGAGCTGCACGAAAGCAGAGATGCTTCCCGCGATCTCGATCGCAAGGACGTTGGCGGCATCACTCATGCCCGCAACAAGAACGGCATAGATCAAATGCTCCACCGCGATATTTTCACCTGCCTTGAGATTTAAGACCGCGCTTCCTTCTAGATTTCGAAGTGCTGCGGAGGTGACAGTGGTGATCGTCTGCATTCTGCCTTCAAAATATTCCAACGCAATCAGCGCTGTCATGATCTTGGCACAAACGGCAGGTGTCACACGCACATCAGCATCTTTTTCATAAACGAAGATGTCAAGCTCCGTGTTGTAGACCGCGATGTGTGGCGATTGCGGCTCGTTTTCATAGTCGGCGGCGTGTGCCGAAAAGGGAAGAAATGATATGAGCATGATCAAAAACAAGACGATGAATTTTTTTGCACCGCTTATCATAGCCGCTCCTTTCGAAAATATTCTTCCGCTTCTTTGATGTTTTCTTGAACCGCGTCCTTTAATTCATTGACGTTTGAAAATTTTTTTTCGGGACGCAAAAATTTGAGAAAATGTGTCGTGACGATCTTTCCGTAAAGATCGCCGTCAAAATGCAAAAGATAAGTTTCGCAGTTGCCGATCTCAGTGTATTCCACCGTGGGGCGCACGCCCACGTTGGCAACGCCGCCGTAAAAAGCACCGTCTGCTTCCACAGCAACGATATAAACGCCGTAGCGCGGGATCTGTCTTCCTGCAGGGAAGACTTGGTTTGCTGTAGGGAAACCAAGCGTGCGGCCAAGCTT
>JBGVIG010000260.1:0-2086 GCA_045122995.1 Eubacteriales bacterium
ACCCGAAAGATGAAGGATTTGATGCCGTACTTTTTGAGGAAAGACCGCATTACAGAAATTCAAAATTGGATTAAGGAGGAAGAAAATAATGCCGCAAATCAGTAAAGTCAGAATCGTTAATTTCAACTATAACGATGGCAAGCGCTTGATTGCCGACGAGTTATACGATTTTGCGAGCAAAGAAAAGGATGATGCACTGAACGTTTTGATCAATTTGGCAAACGGAGGCGGCAAATCGGTTCTTGTTCAATTGATGATGCAGCCGATTATTCCCAGAGCAAAGGTTGCCGGTAGAAAAATCGAAAGCTTTTTCAACAAAGCGAGTGACCATTGCTTTGTCCTTATTGAATGGATAAAGGATAACAGTACAGAAAAGTTGCTGACCGGTATCGCTATGTCGGCAAGCGAATCCTCGTCAGCAGAAGACGATTCATCACGTGGTATGGCAGTAAAATACTATACTTTTTACTCCAATTACAACTCTTATTCAAGTCCATACGATATTGCAAATATGCCTCTTTCCAAAAAAGAAAACGGTAGATTTGTTGCCGCTGAATTCGATGCCGTCAGAACTCTTGCAACTCTATGAAAAATCAATTTGCAGGCAGTACTTGCGGTGTTTCCAATGCGATACTTGGTATGTCAGCGCTCCTTTCTAACGAAATGCGAGGGGATCGTTACTATACCTTAATAGAGCATATTAACGGAGATATTCAAAATACCGATAGAGCGATTGCTCAAATTATGACCGATCTCAAAGAGTTTGAAAATAACCATAACGATCTGATTCGTCAGTGCAAAATTCAAGGTCAACGTATACACGAAGGACTTTTGCAAATGGCATCAAGCTCTCGCGTAACCGTATATGATGGTAAAGACAAGAAGCAAATGATTCGTTTTGACATTCCTGCGGAGGTCGATCCCGTTGTTGCGTCTGCTGCTATTACGGATGAGATTGATAAAGGTACAAAAGAGCTTGTGGCAAGAATGTCCGATGAAGCCGTCACCGAAGTGGACGTCAAAAAGATGGCAGAAAAAATTGTCGGCAGCAGGAATTTGTTGCGCAAATACATCGGTAAAGAAGCAATTCGTGTGGATGCTTATAAGATCGATCAAAATCCTCAAAACGCAGGGTATCGTTCTTGGGAACAGACACAGATCAACAACTCCGGTGCGGAAAAATTCGTTGTCTACTTCGCTGTCATTTTATCCCGAATGCCGAGGAAAACATAGTGATCTTCAAAGACGTTCATGAGCCGATCATTGACCGCGATACATGGGAACGAGTGCAGGCGATCAAAAGCAAAACAAAACGCCGTGCTCCGAAGCCGGAGAACGGCGAAAAGAATATGTTTTGTGATCTTTTGTATTGTGCGGATTGCGGAAGTAAGCTGTGGTATAACGTCAATCATCCCAATCATGCGATTCAGTATTTCAACTGCTCCAATTATCGCGGCAATCGCGGAACTTGTGAATCGACGCATTATATTCGTGCCGATTCCATCGAGCAGGTGGTGCTGATGGAACTGCGAACGCTTGCAAATTTCTTGGAATCCGACGAGGAACGTTTTGTCGCTATCTTGGAGAGAAAGACGAACAAAAACCTCATGGCTGAGCATAAATCGGCTGAAAACGCCTTGCAAACGGCGATTACGCGCAACGAGGAAGTGTCCCGTCTGTATGAAAGAATCTACGAGGATAATGTGAATGGAAAGATCTCTGACGAGCGTTTCATGCAGCTTTCGCACAAGTATGACACGGAGCAAGAAGCTTTGAAAAAGCAGATCTTTGACCTCCGTGAGCATCTGCAAAAGCTTGATGCGATGAAGACTTCGAAGGACACCTTTATCCGTGCCGTCCGTAAATTCATCGAGATGAAAATATTGACACCGATGATTTTGCGTGAGCTGATCGACAAAATCGAAGTCCATCAAATTCAAGGAACAGGAAAGAACCGAACGCAGAAGATTGTCATTCATTACCGCTTCATCGGCACGATTGATCTCCCCGATGCTCACGTCAGACAGCATAGGCTTGATACCCGTCAAGGTGTGGCAGTCAGCTATCAAGTGGCAGCATCTTAAAA
>JBGVIG010000261.1:0-11183 GCA_045122995.1 Eubacteriales bacterium
TCCCGAAAGAATGGGGCATCGTTTCGATGACCGTGCGCGAAGGCGTGACCTTTGCGATTGCAAGGGAGCCGCAAAAAAACAAAAAAGCGGTTCTCAAAAATCAGCTTTCACTCCTTTGGCGAAATGAGCTTGCTGATATTCTTGCCGCTGAAAAATTACCAAAATATACGTCAAAAAGCAAAAAAGCGATTTGTGAAACGCTTCTTGCGCGCGTTCCGGAGGAACGATTGAAAAAACATCTTTGCGAATGTCTTTTCGAAAGAGATTATACAAAATTGGACGCAGAATAAAACGGTGCGGTTTCTTTGGAAACCGCACCGTTTTCACTGAAAACTTCTTTGTGGGAAAACGATATTTTTACTCGATCACAACCGTCTGACCGGCACCGATGCAGATGGGTTCATCGTCTTTGGCAACCCAAACGTCAATATCTGTGGGGTTGTAGAAAGTCTTGCCGTCAGCGGAGCGGCGAATGGATTTCTGCGCGTTTGCGTAATCATAGATTTCGATGTTGGTTGCAAACCAGATGTCATATTCACGTTCCTTGAGCTGCTTGAGAACTTCTTCAAACTGTTCCCACTTCACGGGTGCATTTTCATTGTCAAATTCATAAGCATGTCCCCAAATGTAAAGAACGCCGCCTGCACGCCACGGTGCTTTTTCTACGTTGTAGATAAAACGTTTTGCGAGTTTTTCACATTCATTGTGGTGGTTGGTGGGGTGCCATTCCTTGAAATCTTTGGGCAAGGTAAAGCTGTTGGTGGCAACGGTCGTTCTGCCGTATACGATAGAAGCGGTATCCATAGCGGTGAACGTGTCTGTGTTGTAAGTGCCGAAAGGATAAGCAAGACCGCGAATGATCGTGCCGGAAGCTTTTTCGAGGTTGATACGGTCGGTCATCAATTCGTCATACTGATCCTTGATGAGCATACGTTCGAGATGCGGGTGAGAATGTGCATGGCAAGCGATCTCATGGCCGTGATTCACGAAAAGCGGACGAACCTCTTCGGGGTGGATCCCGCGGGATTCGGGATTGCAGAGATATTTGGAATAGAAATTGAAGGTGCATTTCATACCATATTTGTTGAAAAGTTCAACAAGTCGTCTGTCCTGCGCGCAACCGTCATCATAGCTAAATGTCAGTGCATAGCGTTTGCCGTCCTTAAATCTGTCAAATGAAATCATAGGAAAAACCTCCCTGAAAAATATTTTTACAATTATATGATATCACAAATGAAAAAAATTGCAAGAGAATCCCCACAAAAGGTTGAATTTTTTCCTATTGTGCGATATAATGAAAGAGTAATAAATTATTTGTTTTCAAAATTTAAGGAGGAACACAAAGTGAAAGTATTGCTTGCAGGCGGTGCCGGCTATATCGGTTCTCATACCGCCATCGAAATCGCGGCTCTCGGTCATGATATCGTGATCGCAGACGACTTTTCTAACAGCAAACCCGAAGCGATCAACCGCGTAAAGACCATCATCGGTAAGGATTTCCCCTTCTATCAGATCGACGTTGCGGATAAACCCGCGCTCACCGCTCTTTTTGAAAAGGAAAGACCGGAAGCAGTTATCCACTTCGCAGGTTTCAAAGCTGTTGGCGAATCCGTGGCAAAACCCATCGCATATTACAGAAATAACCTCGACACCACTCTCACACTTCTTGAAGTGATGAAGGATTATGGCTGTCACAACCTTATCTTCAGCTCTTCCGCAACCGTTTACGGCTCTCCCGATGAAGTGCCGATCAAAGAAACCGCTGTTGTCGGCAGATGCACCAACCCTTATGGTTGGACCAAATACATGATCGAAGTGATCTTGCAGGGCGCGGCTGTTGCTGATCCTGAACTTTCCATCGCACTTCTTCGTTACTTCAATCCCGTTGGCGCACACGCTTCCGGCTTGATCGGCGAAGACCCGCAGGGTATCCCGAATAACCTCATGCCTTTCATTTCTCAGGTTGCGATCGGCAAACGTCCTTGCCTCTCCGTATTTGGCAATGACTACGATACACCCGACGGCACCGGTGTTCGTGACTATATCCACGTCGTTGACCTTGCGCGCGGTCATGCTTGCGCATTGAACTATGTTTCCAAAAACAAGGGCATTGACGTATTCAATCTTGGTACCAGCGTTGGCTACAGTGTGCTTGACATGGTTCACGCATTTGAAAAAGCAAATGGTGTAGCCGTTCCTTATAAGATCGTGGAACGCCGTCCCGGTGATATTGCCGCTTGCTATGCAGATGCGACCAAATCTCGTGAAAAACTCGGCTGGCAGGCAGAAAAGACTCTCGAAGATATGTGCCGCGACAGCTGGAACTGGCAGAGTAAAAACCCCAACGGTTACGATGCTTAACTTACTTTTTTCTTTGCGAAAAGAAAAAAGTAAGCAAAAAAGAAACGAACTTGGCAGCGTTTCTTGATTGTCTTGCAAGATGTAGACTAAAAGAAACGTCCACCTTTTCTTTACGAAAAGAAAAGTGTGGAGCTAAAAGAAACGTGTTTTTTCATATGATGTAATTTACATAAGAAAACCACCGAATTTTTTCGGTGGTTTTTCTTTTGGGGTAAATGATTTTTTGAATACCTCTTGACAAACAATACTATGCGTGGTATAGTATTGGTGGAAAGGGGGAGATTGCATGGATATTCAACTGAAGCGAGGACTTTTGGAAGTCTGTGTCCTTGCTGCCATCAAAGAAGAAGAATCCTATGGTTATCAGATCGTGAAGGATATGCAACCTTATATAGCGATTTCGGAGTCGACGTTATATCCCATTTTGCGTCGATTGGAAGAAGGGGGACTGCTCACAGTTCGATCGGCAGAGCACAATGGCAGACTCAGAAAATATTATCGCATCACGGCTGAGGGACTTTCCCGCATTCAGACGTTTGAGGAAGAATGGAAGGAGATTATCTCCATTTATCATTTTATTACAAGAGGAGGTAAGTCGAATGAATAAAGAGCAATTTCTTTCGGCACTTCGAGGGGGACTTGCGGGACTTCCCGAAGAGGATATTCAAAGCTCATTGGATTATTACGCGGAAATGATTGATGACCGTATGGAAGACGGCAAGACGGAGGAGGAAGCGGTTTCGGAGCTTGGAGACGTGAAAGAGATCGTTTCACAGATTTTGATGGAGATCCCGTTGCCGAAGCTTGTGCGCGCTAAGACAAAACCGAAAAGAGCGCTTCGCACCGCAGAGATTGTATTGATCGTTTTGGGCTTTCCGCTTTGGTTTTCGTTGATCGTGGCGGCGATCGCCATCGTGCTTTCGGTTTATATCGTTTTTTGGTCATTGGTGATTTCTTTTTATGCGGTAGCGATTGCGCTTGGTGTCAGCGTGATTGCTTGTCTGGGCGGTGCAGTGACCCTATTTGTGATAGGAAATGCACCTACAGGGATTTTTGCGTGTGGCGCAGCCTTTGTGCTTATTGGCATCGCGATTCTTTTGTTTCTTTTCAGCCTTGCTCTTACACGCGGTGTTTGGTGGCTTGGGAAACAACCGTTTCGCGGCTTGCGGTATCTTTTTGTGAAGGGAAGTGATGAGAATGCGTAAATCTGTGTTGATTGCGATCATTATCGCCGTGTCTTGTATTTTGCTTGGGGCAGTTCTTTCGTGCGCAGCAATTTTTACTGTTGGTTTTCGTTTTGAAGAGCTTGAAACCGTTGAAATGATCTTTGGGGAATATACGATCACAGAGGATTTTTCTTCGATCGACATTCAAACCACTTCGGCTGATGTGCGCTTGATGCTTGCGGAAGATGATGTTTGCCGTATCGAATATGCGACGAGAAGCGGCGTTTCTTATGATGTAACGAATGGCGCTCTTTTTGTGGAAACAGAAAAAACGGAATATATTTCTATGATTTACTTCACGCGCGAGAGCGAATATGTGAATATTTATTTGCCTCGTGATCGTTATGAATCTCTTATCGTTGACACTGCAAGTGGTGATATTTATGTTTTCCCTGCTTTTGAAACAGTCAAAATCGCGGAGCTTTCTTCCACAAGCGGAGATATCAGCTTTATCGGAACCGTTTCCGATTCCTTGACGATAGATAGCACAAGCGGTTCGATTTTGATTCGAGAACCGAATGCGAAAACTGTTCATGTAAGCACAACGAGCGGAGAGATTACGCTGAATAGCGTTTATGCCACAACGGTTTTTGCCAAGACAACGAGTGGAGATGTGGAATTGGAATCCGTTACGGCAAAAGAAAAACTGACCGTTCGTACTAACAGCGGAGATATTGAACTTTATTGCGATGCCGGAGAACTCTATTTGGAAAGCACAAGTGGCGATATCGAAGGTAGCATTGGCAGTGCGAAACATTATATTGTTGATACCACAAGTGGCAGCGTTCGTATTCCTCCGAATGACAAAGATGCAGACATCTGTGAAATTCACACAACGAGCGGCGATATAGAGATCAAAACTGCGCGCGATTCCGTGAATTCGTTTGAAAAGGATTGAAATATAAAAACCACCGAATTTCGGTGGTTTTTTGTGTTTCATTTTTCGATGAGAGAGATCACCGATTCAAGAAAACTGCGTCATTGCCATATGACAACGACGTAAGAGTAGGTGGATATTCCCTTTGTGTCTGTGCAGGAAACGGTGTATTTGACAGCATCTTTACCATGATAGACAGTGTAGGTTTGGCTATGAATATGGAGCGTAAGACCTTCTTCGGACGTAATGGCTTTTTTCTTTTTCAATGCTTTGAAGATTAGCTTGTCACGCGTTTCCTCATCAAGGGAAAGGTGGGTGGCAGGAGCGGCGTCGTTCTTTGAAATGCCGTGAATCTCGCCGTTTGCTGTGAAATATACTTCCAAATCAATATCCGCGCACTCCGTGTTCCAGTAGTAGATGGCAAGGGGGCTTTCTTTTACAGTGTCATATTGCGAAAAATCAATCTTATTCGCAAGCGCTTTTTCGGTGGCTTCCCGTTTGGAAAGAGTGGGATCAAGGACTACGGAGAGCGTGATGCCGTAAAAGCCGAGAAGCTCGCCACTTTTGCGGTCGACTGTGATGATCGTGGAATCCTCAAAGCCTTCCACAGCATAACGATCAATTGGCTCTCCTGTGTAGGTGGAGCGGAAACTATCCATAATGACCAAAGGATACGTATTGCCGTCGATGGTGATCTCTTCCAAGGGGTCTTTCGGGGCATTGATCCAATCAAAGGGTTTGGGTACAATGGAATGGTATGAACCGCAGGACGCGCAAAGTAAAAGAGTCAAGCAAAGCACAAGGAAAAATGAGAAGCGTCGGATCATTGTTGGCCTCCTGAATATTGATGAATTTTTGTGGGATTTCTAAGAGGTGTGTCACTTGAGCGTGCTGTCAAGTTCGAGCTCTTGGTAGTGATCAGAACTGCGGCCGAGCGTTTAGCAATCCCATTCTTCGATGAGAGCGATCACCGTTTCAAAATCCTGTTTCCAAGGGCCATGAGGGTGATGGTCACAACCTTTTTTAGGAAAAGTGAAAAGGGGAAGCTTTGCTTCTTTGTATACTTTCTCCAAGAGAAATCCGTTTTCTTTGTAAGGAACGACGGAATCGCTGTCACCATATACCAAAATAGCAGGGGTTTTGTTGGTGATCAGTGTAGGAATCCGATCCATGGGGTGTTCACGGAAAGAGAGAAATTCCGAGAGTGTCAGCCCGAGAGCGGAAAGCACTTCTTTTCGTTCCGCTTCGCCCGTTTTCACTTGACATTCACCAAAGCCAAAAGGCCAGCTGAAAAGATTCATCACGGGTGCATCGAGATAGAGCACGCTTACCATTTCGGGATATTTTGCTGCGAAATGTACAGCTTGCATACCA
The DNA here is from genome assembly GCA_045122995.1 of Eubacteriales bacterium. Taxonomy (GTDB): domain Bacteria; phylum Bacillota; class Clostridia; order Oscillospirales; family CAG-272; genus QALR01. The sequence goes on from JBGVIG010000261.1 coordinate 5,839, forward strand.
CCGCAGCTCATGCCGATGGGAACGCATTTTTCGCGTGTTCCATAGGTTTCATGCAGATATTTTATAAATCTTGCTTTTGCATCTGTGTCGATGTCTGTGCCAAGACGGGTGCGGTTTTTCAAGTAGGCAAGATGATAACCTTTTCGGAGCAATGCTTTTTCCAAGGCAGGAAAAGCACCGAAATATTCAGTTTTAAGCATCAGACGGTTTGTTTTTACATCGTCATTGGGCAAAATGAGGATCGCATCGCGATCCTCAAATGCAAACGATATTTTTTTGAATTCGTTTTGCCAAAGTTCCATGGGCAATTAAACGGTTGCGGAAGCAGGTGCTTCTGTTGCGGTAGCGGTAACAGTACCCTTGAGTTCTTCATAGAATTTTGCTCTTGCAGCCTGATGGTAAGGTTCAACGTAAAGAAGAAGAATACCGAATGTGAAAGAGGAAAGAATGTACCAGCCGATGAAGCTGAGGTCAAGGATAAAGAGATCAAACTTGTGACCGGCCATCATTTTGCGGCTTGCGGTGATAGCTTCATTTGCGCCCATGTTCGGGTTGTCAATAAGAATGAAGTTCATCATCGAATAGGAATATGCCTTTACGATGCCGGGAATCACGAAGAGAAGCGACCAGAGGCAGAGATAAACGGTCTGCAAAATGCCGGCAACGAGAACAGTGCCGAAATTTTTGGTGCAATCGAAAAGATTTTCGATCTTCATGGTTTTGTTGCGGACAACGGAAAGAAATGCGGAGCAAAGGCCGAAAGTAACAAGACCTGTAAGGAATGCGCCGACGCCTGTGGAAGAAAGTACAGCATTGATGATCATTGCGATGAGATATACACCAATGGCGGTACCCCAGTTACCGGTAAGAGAAGCTTTTGCTTCAGCTTTCATTTGAGCTCTTGTCATAGGTTAAGAACCTCCTTTAAATGTTGATTTTGCAATTTTATTATATCCTATGAAACGAAATCTGTCAATATTCCGTAACAAATCTTCACAAAATCATAAGAAGGGAAATTGCGACGGGAATGCAAAGCAAAAGAAGGATCGCTGTGACGAGCTTTTTGATCGTACAAGTTTTTTGATATGTTTTCAAAGCAAGATATTCCATGATCTCTTCATGTGTGTATTGCGGTTCGTATGCGGTATAAAATTCTCCCGTGTATTCATTTATCGATGACTTATAGGGATAAACGTTTTCTGGAAGTGTGCCGCCTGCAAGTACGATTTTCTCATATTTTTCATTTTCTTCTTTGGTGCAGGGCGTTCTTTCATATAAAAGCTTATCCGCAATTTTCATTTCACGGATCGCATCTTTGATCGCATCTTGTTTTTTCATAAAATACCTCCACGTGTTTTCTTTCAGTATAACATGAGGGGTAATACATGTCAATAAAAAAGAGAGAACCGAAAAGTTCTCTCTTGCTTTTATAAAAATTAGTCCTGAAGCTGATCGACGATGCCTTTTGCCCAAGTTTTGAGCTCTTCCATTTCTTCGGGTTTCACACCGGTGAGGAAGGGAAGGAAGCTGCCTTTTACTTTCTTAACGTCCATAACGGTAGCGCCGGCTTCGGTGATCATTGTTTTCATTTCTTCGATTACGCTATCAGGTGCGTCAGTGAACATTGCCACATTCTGCACTCTTTCTCTATCCAGACCGCGAAGGAAACGGGAGAGGGGCGCATCAATGAATTTGCCGGAAGTAATGCCAACAAAGAGAAGACGTTCTTTGCTGCAGTCGTATGCGGGCGGAATCTTGTCTGCTTTTACCTGATATTCGCTTGCGAGCATATTGGTAAAGGTAGCGATCTTACCTTTTTCGGGATAGTGGAGGACTTTCATTTTCATAGCCATGATAGTTGTTTCCTTTCGGGTTTTAATTTTATTTGATATTACCAATATTATATCATAAAAAAGAAGATTTTTGTTATTTTTTTACGAAAAAAGTTTTCGGCTTTTTGTATGATTTATTAACAAATTTTTTGTGGAAAAAGATGAATTTGAGTGCTTTAATCCAAAGATTGTAGATATATGGAAAGAAGTTTGAGTGCGGTTTCTTTGTCTTTGGGAGAGCAAACATCCAATCTTGCGAGGAGTTCTTCCTGCTTGGAAGAAAGCGTGGGCGTGCTTTCGGTTAAAATCTCATCGGGAGTAATATGCAATACTTCGCAAATACGGAGGATTGTTTCAATTCGCATATTCACAGAACCTCTCTCAATATCGGCATAGGTGCGATCGGAAAGACCTGCCGCCTCAGCCACCTCTGCTTGTGTCATGCCCATACGTTTGCGGAACGAAAAAAGTTTGTTTCCTATAGTTGTAAAATCAAAAATAAGCATTATTCTTCCTCCAAAATATCTTTATATAGGAATTATACTTCCGAAACTTGTTGACAAAAAGGAAGAAAAGGCGTATAATTTGTGGTGGAGTAGTTCCTGAAATATAAAATCAACAATTGGAGGTTAAGAAAATGAAAAAACTACTATCTCTATTATTAATTGTTTCATGTTTGTTAATTCTTGTGGGTTGTTTCCATCAGCATAACTTTAAGGAAGCTGATTGCCTTAATCCTAAAACATGTAGCGAGTGTAGCGAAACAGAAGGTGTGGCTTTAGGGCATCAATGGAACGATGCGACTTGTATCACTCCGAAAACTTGTATTACTTGTGGTAAAACAGAGGGAAGCGCTTTAGGGCATTCTTGGGAAAGTGCGACCTGTGCTTCTCCGAAAACCTGTATGCTTTGTGGTAGCAAGGAGGGCAAAAAGGGTACTCACGATGTGGTTAACGGAAAATGTTCTGTTTGCAATTTAGATTACTATGAAGAATTGGTAAGCTTAATTATTCAATACGGTAAGTACTATAATAGTGAGTATGAAAAATGTTATAAGTATGGAACAAAGTATGCAAAATATGATTTAGCTGTTTGCACAGATAAAGAATATTGTTGGTTTGAATGTATCGATAATGACGAAGATGATTATGTTATTCGTTATCAAGTTAATATAGAAAAAATAGATGTAAAAAGACAGGAATACAATTGGTCTTATTTATTTTATGAAATGTCGAGTTTTTCGGATATGCTTAGTGGAACAATGAATGATGATGGTGGCAAACTTTCGGGAAAACTTTATGCTACTGATTTTTCCAAAAGTACTGCTACATTAAAATATGATAATTCATCTTTTAAGAATACTTCTGCGTCGGCAAAACATGCGGGAACTGCTGCAAATATGATGGAATTGCTTATAGTTCATGTTTTCTCAGATTTGCTTGAAAAAAGTGAACATAATATCAACCCTCTGCATTTTGGTTTTGAATATTTTGAATAATAAGTTGATTAAACAAACAGGGAGTCCGCGTGCTTCCTGTTTTCTTTTCGCACAAAAAGAGAGAACCGCCGAAGCGATTCTCTCTCGAGGAGTCTATCTGATGAAGAGATATTATTCTTTTTCAAAAGCACTCTTGTCGAGGCCACAGATGGGACATACCCAATCTTCGGGGATTTCTTCAAAAGGAGTGCCGGGAGCGATGCCGTTATCGGGATCGCCTACTGCGGGATCATAAACGTAACCGCAAGGGCATACATATTTCATGGGGAATTACCTCCGATTCATTTGAATTATTTACCAAAGTATTTTAAGTTTTATCTCGGTAATCATATTTGCCTTCAAATCCGCAATTTCCACAACGATAAGTTACTTCATAAAATTGAATGCCTTGTATTTTTGCAAGACAGATTCGAATGTGCTTACCGATTAGAATGCCAGTCGTGAAAGGATTTATATCTTCCTTCCATCTGTTTTTTTCTTTACAAGAAGGGCAACATGACGGAATCATTTCTAAATCCTTTTATTTACCAAAATATCTGTTGAGAAGACCTTCGAAAGCTCTGCCGTGTCTTGCTTCGTCTTTTGCCATTTCGTGAACGGTGTCATGAATTGCATCGAGGTTAGCAGCTTTTGCACGTTTAGCAAGGTCAAATTTGCCTTCGGTTGCACCGTTTTCAGCAGCAACGCGGAGTTCAAGATTCTTCTTGGTGCTGGGAGTTACAACTTCGCCGAGAATTTCTGCGAATTTTGCAGCATGTTCAGCTTCTTCAAGAGCAGCTTTTTCCCAGTAAAGACCGATTTCAGGGTAACCTTCACGGTGAGCTACGCGGGACATAGCGAGATACATACCAACTTCCATGCATTCGCCGTTGAAGTTTGCACGAAGATCATTAATAATATCTTCAGAAACACCTTCGGTAATACCAACAACGTGTTCAGTTGCCCAAGAAAGTTTTGCCTCTTTTACTTCCTCAAATTTGGAAGCGGGAACGCCGCACTGGGGACATCTTTCAGGAGCTGCGTCACCTTCATGAATGTAACCACAAACTTTGCATACGAATTTTGCCATAATAAATCCTCCATAAATTATGTTGTTAAATTTTTTTAGTTTCATTAGATGTTGTTTTTCAGACATTCTTTACAAATGCCTCGCAAGGTATTGCTTGCGTAATTGATTTTCGCCCCGATTTCCGATTCGATTCGGCTTACGTCGAGATATGCTGTGGTGTCATAGACTGAACCGCATTTTTCACAAAAGAAATGCGCATGAGATTCGGTGTGACCGTCATATCGTTCTTTTCCATCAATGGAAGTGCCGATCTTAATGATATCGCCTGTTTCGCACAGAAGGGAAAGGTTTCGGTAAACGGTGCCAAGGCTGATATTTGGCATGATCTCTTTCATATCCGAATAAATCATATCGGCGGTCGGGTGATCGTATCTAGCGCGAAGGTTATTGAGAATCGCATCGCGCTGTTTTGAGTGTCTTAACACTATGTCCACCGCCTTGTTGATATTAGGAATCATTACTGATTTCTGATACCATTATACCATAAATTGCGCAAATGTCAATACTTTTTTTGAAATTTTTGAGAATTTTTTTGTGATGAAAATTTTTCAAAAAACTTTTAAAAAAGTATTGACAAATTCTTTCTTGTGTGCTATACTATCAAAGCCGTCAAACGAGATGGCAACAACAAAATAGTTGTGGAGAAGTCGCCTAGTTGGTCGAGGGCGCACGACTGGAAATCGTGTAACCGGTAAAACGGTTCGAGAGTTCGAATCTCTCCTTCTCCGCCAAGATAAGCACAATCTGAAAAGATTGTGCTTTTTCTTTTTGTATTATATAAAAAGAAATACACCCACTATAATGAAAAAATTATTGCGTGGGTGTTATTTTTTAATGTCATTCCCAAGAAGTAATCGGCGCTGACCTTATAATATTCACATAAAGTGATCAAATGATGAATGGGAAGCTCATTGGCGCCGCGTTCATAGCGAGCGTACATGGTTTG
>JBGVIG010000262.1:0-2360 GCA_045122995.1 Eubacteriales bacterium
GAAAAATGAGCAGTTGCGCCAAAAGCTTCCGCTTCCACGGAAAGGTCCATCATGCTGACAGATGCCGCAGAGGGAATACGGTCAGCAACGAGCTTCATGCCTTTTGCCTGCATATCGCCGGAAGAGATCAACTCTTTTACGGTGATATCCAGAAGCTGGATCGACGGGAAAGACAAAACAGGCATTGCTTTTTTCACGGGAGAGGTGCGAAGCTCCTCAAGCCAAGCTTTCATATTCATAAAAATATCCTCCAAAAATATTGTTGTTTATATTTTCAAGATAAAATTTTCTTCATTCTTTCTTCAATTATAATATAAGCAAGTCCCGATCCACAAGAGCGTTTTGTATCAAAAATTTGTAAAATTGAACCTTTTTTCCTCGCCTGCGGCAAGAGGCATCATTTCTTCTCCAAAGCGGAAAAGTGCTTCACTCTCCGTTTTCACCGTGAGCGTTTCTCCATTTTCATCAAGCTTGCGGGAAACAGATACTTTGCCGTATTTGGTTTCCAGTGTGCCTTCATAGAAACCGCGGCGCGTGATCTCCGCAGGCGCGATGATCAGCATCTCACCGCTGTCCGAAATGCCGAGCAGATGAGAAAAAAGATACTTCACGCACGCACCAAACATATGATGGTTATGAGAAGTGCCGCGAACATTCCAATCCTCACAGAGCGTGGTTTCTCCGCGGCGAAGCCAAGTTCCGAAGGAGTTTCCCGTGTCTGCAGTAAGGAGCTTCAGCGCCGTATCAGCAAATCCGTTTTCAAAAAGCACACGAATAAGAATATCCGTACCGAAGATGCCCGTATCAAATTCACCGAGCAACTCATATTTTTCCGCAAGCGCCTGCGCCATCGGCACGTCACCGATACCAAGATCCAAAGCAAACGCATCAGCACCTTGGATTCCTCCGCAATAGGTGTTCTTTTCCGCATCGTAATAATGCTCGCGCAGCTTCGCACGAAGAACCGCCGCTTTTTCTGCCCACGGTGCATCGAAATCACCGAGAAGAAAAGCGATCTCCACCATATAATCGAGCGCTTTGATCAGAAAATAGGTATTCACAAAAGGTTCGGGAAGCGCGATCTTTTCAGGTGTACACCAATCTCCAAGGCACCAGCCTTTTTCTTCTTCGCGCACCACAAGACCGTCCTCACTGCGAGATTCCATATAAGAAATATATTTTTTCATATTGGGATAATAAGTTTCCAGAATATCAAGACGATCGGTGTGCAGATAGTGGAAATACGGCACGATCACGATCGCCGCGCCCCAACCGCCGGGACCACCACCGCCCCCATAAAAGGGTGCCGTGTGCTGAATATGTCCCGATACGGGATCTTGACCGTCAGCAATATCGCGAAGCCATTTTTCATAAAGCGTTTCGCTCTCAAGGATCGTCATCGCCACGTCAGCGGTCAGTTGACCGTCCCCTGTGTAGCCAAGCCGTTCGCGATGCGGACAATCGGAGATCACCCCATTATGCATATTGGCAAGCAAGCTGCGCACCGTCGCAGTATAAAGGAAATTCAAAACGTCATTGTCCGCGGAGAAAGATGCTTTTTCGCAGATATCGCTGTGAACCACATAAACCTGTACGTCCTCGGCATTGCCGCAAATTTCAAAATAACGGAAGCCGTGATATACAAATTTTGTTTCACAGCGGTGTTCCTCTCCGTCGCTGATGTAGATATCCTTTTGACGCACGTTTCCCATGGATTTCATATAAAGACGAAATCCATCGTCCAAAAGTTCCGCATAAGAAACCGAAGTCTTGGCACCGCTTTCTCCTTTTTGCAAAAAAGAAACGATGCCCGAAATATTTTCGCCCGCATCATAAACGGTGCGGTTTTCATCACGATAGATAACCTTAGGTGTAAGCGTACGCATCACGCGATCAACAGGCGCGTCGTTTTCCATAAGCGCACCAATCGGTGCTTCGATCTTTTCGACAGGCTTCCAAACAGTATCCACATGACGAAAATCATGCGTTTCACCGACGTAAATATTATCAAAAATGATTTCACTTTCGCGCCACACAAGCGTTTCATCGGAAAGAATCTCTCGTCCATCTATCAAGAGCGAAAAAGCAAGGCGCGGTGTGCCGTAAGAAAGCTTCCCTTCCCCGTTTCGTTCGTGCTGATCGAACCACCCCGTACCGAGCCGGATCTCCATGATATTTTCCCCCTGTATCAAATAATGAGAAAGATCATACCGCATAAAATAGACGCGGTGAGAAAATGCATCGTGAATGGGATAATAAAGCGTGGAAAGATCCCTTTTTCCATAATCGGAAAAGGGCGGCACAAAACGATCGTCGGAAACCTTTTTTCCATTGATATAAAGCTCAAAAAAGCCAAGTCC
>JBGVIG010000263.1:0-1027 GCA_045122995.1 Eubacteriales bacterium
AATCGACTGGCCCTCCCCTTCCACCAGGGCGTTCTGACCGGCAAGCTGCCCCTGAGCATGGGCGGCGGCATCGGACAGAGCCGTCTTTCCATGCTTCTTCTCGGCAAGGCGCACATCGGTGAAGTGCAGGTTTCCATCTGGGACGAAGAAACTCGCCGTATTTGTAAAGAAAACGGTATTGTATTGCTTTAATTTTAAGTTAAGAAACCCGATAAGATCTAAAATCTTGTCGGGTTTCTTTTGTGCGAGATGCTGCCTCGCGCTCCGCCAAAGGGACGTGTCCCTTTGGAATCTCAAACGTTATTTTTCCCAATAAAAGGTTTCCGATTCGGGGGAAGTGTAGACGTGTTCACGGCTTTGCATAAAGGATATCTCCTTTTCGCCGCCGAGCTTATGATACATTGCCACGATGCCCGAGGGACGTGTGGTGGCATCACCAAGACCTGCACTGATGATGACTTTTTTTGTCACATACGGTGCGCGCAAAGAAAGATCGAAGAAACGGAATGCGATGCCTTTGAAGTTGCCAAAGCCACAAAGACGGCCGATATCACCCGATTTTACGTCGCAAAGCCACGGAACCCAAGTGTCGATGAGCGTGACTTCATCGACCATCGAAGCCGCTTGCATCGCTTGCACCGCTCCTTGGCTGCCGCCGCGGGAGATGAGTGTTTCACCGTCCCAATTCGGAAGTGTCATCACAAAGCGAAGCGCTTGCGCCGCACGGATCATCACGTATTTGAAATAACAGGTGTGGGGATTGCTGTTTTGTTCTTCGTCAAAGCCATAACCTGCGAGTCTGCCGCGGAAAAGGGCGTCATAATATTCTTGCGGTTCATCGTTATGGATCCCATGGGCATTGATGCAGAAGTTGATGGTGTTATCCATGAAAAGATGCCATGCGCTTTTCACACCGTAGCCTTGGAAGGTCACACGTGCGGGATATTTGCCATCTGCTTTAGGCATGGTGAGAATACCCGAAACGGGAATGCCGCCGGGCGCAACGACTTTCATGTCGTAAATGTCG
>JBGVIG010000264.1:0-2814 GCA_045122995.1 Eubacteriales bacterium
TTGCTTCAATGCGGGGCGAGAGTTTTCTGTCGGTAGGTAGCCAGTGTATGGGTATTGCCGGCAGTATCGTCGACCAGAACTTCTTCCAAGAGTACCTTGGCATGCGCAACGAGAGCGTTGACGAGACCGAGATTCTTCGCCGTATGGAAGAGGGTATCTACGACCACGAGGAGTATGAGAAGGCGATGGCATGGACCGAGAAATATTGCAAGGTGAACGAGGGTTGGGACAAGAACCGCCCCGAAAAGCAGAAAGACCGCGCAGGCAAGGATGCCGACTGGGAGTTCGTTGTTAAGATGATGGTCATCATCAAAGACCTCATGAACGGCAACAAGAATCTTCCCGCAGGCTGCGAAGAAGAAATGGTTGGTCACAATGCAATTGCTGCAGGCTTCCAGGGTCAGCGTCAGTGGACAGACTTCTATCCCAACTGCGACTTCCCCGAAGCAATGCTCAACACTTCCTTCGACTGGAACGGCGCAAGAGAACCCTACATTCTTGCTACTGAAAACGACGTTCTCAACAGCATCAGCATGCTCTTCATGAAGCTGCTCACCAACCGTCCTCAGATGTTTGCTGACGTTCGTACATACTGGAGCCCCGAAGCTGTTAAGCGTGCAACCGGTTATGATGTTGACGGTGTTGCAAAAGAAAACGGCGGTTTCATTCACCTTATCAACTCCGGCGCTTGTTGCCTTGACGCAAACGGTGAAGCAAAAGACGAGAACGGCAATGGCGTTATGAAAGAATGGTACAACGTAACAGAAGAAGACCAGAAAGCGATCATGGAAAACACAACATGGAACTTCGCTGACCTTGGCTACTTCCGTGGCGGCGGTTATTCTTCTCGTTTCGTTACCAAAGCAGAAATGCCTGCAACCATGATCCGTTTGAACCTTGTTAAGGGTCTTGGTCCGGTTCTCCAAATCGCAGAAGGTTGGACAGTTAACCTTCCTGACGAAGTTACCGATACTCTCTGGAAGAGAACTGACTACACATGGCCTTGCACATGGTTCGCTCCTCGTTGCGATGGCAAAGACGGCAGCCCCTTCAAGACCGCATATGAAGTAATGAACAACTGGGGTGCTAACCACGGCGCAATCAGCTACGGTCACATCGGTGCAGATCTTATCACTCTCTGCTCTATGCTCCGTATCCCTGTTTGCATGCACAACGTACCCGCAGAAAAGATCTTCCGTCCCGCTGCATGGAATGCATTCGGCATGGATAAAGAAGGTCAGGACTACAGAGCTTGCGAAGCTTACGGTCCTCTTTATAAGAATATCAGAAAATAATTTTTCTTTCCCGAAAATGCTCCTCTCTTTGAGGAGCATTTTCATTTTTGCAAAAATCCGATGTGCCACGAAAATGCTCGGAAAAATTTCACAAAAATTTTATAAAAAATATTGACAAATGACGAAAATAGGATTATACTATACTCGGTTAGCAAAGGCTAACTCGAAAAACTTATCTTGAAAAGATTGGGTATGCCGCAGAAAGTCACCTCACTATGATCGCAACATTCGGCATACATGATAAAAAGGAATAGAAGGAGGAACCGTTATGAACACTTTGAAGCAAGTAAAGATCGGTCAAACAGCCAAGGTTGTGAAGCTCCATGGCGAAGGCGCTATCAAGCGCAGAATCATGGATATGGGCATCACCAAAGGCGTTGAGATCTACGTTCGCAAGGTGGCGCCCTTGGGTGATCCCATTGAAGTTACCGTTCGCGGTTACGAGCTTTCGCTTCGCAAATCCGACGCGGACATGATTGAGGTCGAGTAAACGGTTCTCGCAAAAATACAAAGGGGATTTTCCCCTTTATATTTCACTCGATCAGTTAGTCAAAACTTACTCAATTTTATCAATAACTTGTTTGAAAGGACATATCAAAATGGAACTTCGTATCGCCCTTGCGGGCAACCCCAACTGCGGTAAAACAACGCTCTTTAACGCATTGACCGGTTCCAACCAGTTCGTCGGCAACTGGCCCGGTGTTACCGTAGAAAAGAAGGAAGGCAAAATCAAAAAATATGACGATGTTATCGTCACCGACCTTCCCGGTATCTATTCGCTTTCTCCATACACATTGGAGGAGGTCGTAGCAAGAAACTATCTTGTCGGCGAACGCCCCGACGCGATTCTCAACATCGTAGACGGCACAAACCTTGAAAGAAACCTTTATCTCACCACACAGCTCACAGAGCTTGGTATCCCCGTCGTTGTTGCCATCAACATGATGGACATCGTGAGAAAAAATGGCGACACCATCAACATTGAAATGCTCTCTCGCGCACTCGGTTGCAAAGTCATGGAGATTTCCGCGCTGAAAACAGATGGCATTATGGACGCTGTAGAAGTTGCGATCGAAGCAGCAAAAACAACCAAAACCATTCCGATGCACACATTCTCTGGCGCAGTGGAGCATGCACTCGCTCACATCGAAGAGTATGCAATCCACGACATCACCGCAGAACGTCAGCGCTGGTATGCTGTCAAGCTTTTTGAAAGAGATGAAAAAGTAATTGCTGATTTGAAGCTTTCCAAAGAACAACTCGCTCACATCGAAGAGGACATCGTGGCAGCTGAAAAAGAACTGGACGATGATGCGGAAAGTATCATCACCAATGAGCGCTATAATTACATCACAGCTTTGATGAAAAAATGCTACAAGAAAAAGAACGAAGGCAAGCTCACGATCTCCGACAAGATCGACAAAGTGGTTACAAACCGCTTTGCTGCCCTTCCCATCTTTGCTTTCATCATGTTCCTTGTTTATTATATTTCTGTTACCACCGTCGGTACTTGGGTAAC
>JBGVIG010000265.1:0-2780 GCA_045122995.1 Eubacteriales bacterium
TTTTTTTCATAAAAAACCTCCCGATTTTCGAAGTTTCACCCATAGTTTGCTTCTCATCGGGAGGATTTATTCACGTTATTTTGCGTCGTACCAGGAGTCACCCACAGCGATCTCCACCGTGAGCGGAACGGCAAGCTTCACTGCGTTTTCCATCTCTGTTTGCATGAGCGCACGAACCTCACTCGCACAGGATTTGTGCGCTTCGATGATCAGTTCGTCATGCACCTGCAAAAGCAATCGGGCATCATAGCCACCCTCTTTGAGCTTACGGTCGATATTTACCATCGCAAGCTTAATAATATCAGCTGCCGTGCCTTGAATGGGACTGTTCATCGCCACACGCTCGCCAAACGCCGCTTCCATCTTCTTGCCTGAAGAGAGCTCGGGAATATAGCGTCTGCGGCCAAATAGTGTTTTTACGAAACCATTCGCTTTGGCTTCTGCTACCACGTTTTCCATATACGCACGAACCTTGGGGTAAGCACCAAGATAGCTGTCAATATATGCTTTTGCATCTGCGCGCGAAATACCAAGATCAACAGCAAGCGAAAATTCACCCATGCCATAGACCAAGCCGAAATTCACAGCTTTGGCGCGTTTACGAAGATCAATCGTCACGTCCTCCTTGGAAACACCGAAGATCTTCATCGCCGTAGCAGTATGGATATCGTATCCCGAGCAGAATGCATCGATCATCGCTTCGTCTTCAGAAATCGCTGCAAGCAAGCGCAATTCGATTTGAGAATAGTCCGCATCGATCAGTGTATAATCATCATTTTTTGCAACGAAAAACTTGCGAAATTCTCTGCCAAGCTCTGTTTTGATCGGAATATTTTGCAGATTCGGCTCTGTGGAAGAAAGTCTGCCTGTTGCGGTCAAGGCTTGACGGAAAGAGGTATGCACACGGCTGTTTTCATCTGCTGCCTCCGCAAGACCGTCTGCATATGTGCTTTTCAGCTTTCCATACTGACGGTATTCCAAAATATCACCGATGATGGGGTGATACGGACGCAGCTTCTCCAAAATATCTGCACTTGTAGAGTAACCGCTCTTTGTCTTTTTTGCATGAGGGAAACCCAATTTTTCAAAAAGGATCACACCAAGCTGTTTTGGAGAATTGATGTTGAAGCGTTCCCCTGCCGCTTCGTAAACGCGTTCGCCGTATTCCGTCTGTTTTTCGCCAAGTGTACGGGAAAAGAGCTTAAGCGCCGCAACGTCCACGGTAAAGCCCTCTACTTCCATCTCAAAAAGGACACGACAAAGCGGAAATTCGATCTCGCGATAAAGCTTTTCCTGCTCGGATCGCTGAAGCTCCTCAAGGAAGAATTTGTGGATTGCTTTTGTATAATACGCACGCTCAGCAAGATTTTTTGCCGTTTTTCCGAGAATGCGCTGTGTCAACTTATCAAAGGTAAAATCATTGTCCGTTACCGCAGCAATATACGCCATGAGCATCACGTCATCTGTGCAAGAGGTAAAACGTATACCTTTGGGCAAAAGCGCGTGCAGAATCGCTTTCAGATCATGAACAAGAAACGCGCTGTTGCTATCCAAAATTGCTTGCAAAGAAGAAATATCGGAAACCTCCCAAACGTCACTACCATCGGAGATTGCGGTTTTGTCATTTTCAAAATCAAAAGCAATCGCATAAGAAACGCCATCTGCAAGCGAAAGCTCGGTAGCACTGACCTCTTTCACAGAAAAAGCCCGTGTTACCTCTTCCGCGTCGTCCTCTTCCAGCGCCATGCGCTTGATAAGCCCGGAAAATTCAAATCGAGTGAAAAGCTCCAAAAGCTTTTTCCGATCAGGACGATAAACAGCATCGTCCATTGTCATCGGCAACGGCGCATCACGCAAAATCTTTGCAAGAAATCTGGAATCATAGGCAGACTGCTTTCCTTCGGCAAGCTTTTTGATGGTGCCTGCCGTAAGCTTCTTCGTTTCAAGATCATCATAAATATTGTCCAACGTGCCATATTCCGCAATCAGCTTAAATGCCGTTTTTTCACCGATGCCGGGAACACCTTTGATATTATCAGAGCTATCCCCCATCAAAGCTTTCACATCAACAAATTGCGTAGGCAAAACGCCGTATTTTTCCACAAACATATTCGTGTCGAAAAGGATCGGTTCCGTATTGGTTGCAAGCACAACGTTTGTTTTGTCAGAAATAAGCTGCAAGGAGTCTTTGTCCCCCGTAGCAATATAAGTCATAATATTTTTCTGCTCTGCCCATGCGGAAAGCGTGCCAAGGATATCGTCTGCTTCAAAGCCTTCTAAAGTCACAACCGCAGCACCCATCGCACGCATACACTCCTTCGCAGGCTCCAACTGAACCGCAAGCTCCTCCGGCATACCGTGGCGTGTCGCTTTATAGTCTTCAGAAAATTTATGGCGAAACGTCGGCGCGCGCATATCAAATGCCACAGCAAAATAATCCGGTTCATACGTTTTCAAATGTCTATCTATGATATTCACCATACCGTAGATCGCGTTTGTAAAAAGTCCGTCCTTGGTTTTCAAGGGACGAATACCATAAAACGCACGATTCAGTATGGAATTTCCGTCTACAACAAGCAATTTTTTCATAAATCAATCCTCTTTTTGCTTTTTCAGCGTTATTACGATTATTGTACCATATTCTGAAAAAAAATGAAAGACTTTTTAAAAAAATTTCAAAAAACCTATTGACAAATCGAAAAGGTTGTGGTATTATATAACCCGTAAGCCGCTGATGCGACTACGCTGATATGGCTCAGTTGGTAGAGCACATCCTTGGT
>JBGVIG010000266.1:0-1085 GCA_045122995.1 Eubacteriales bacterium
GGAAAACTTGCGGAAGATGATCGAATAAAGTGCGATAAACGGCACAATGGCAAGTACCATGAGCGTGAGCTGATAGTTAAGAATCAGCATCGCCGCCAATACGCCAATAATAACAAAGCAATTTTTCACAAGGTTCACAAGGAGATTGGTGAACATCATGGAAATCGCGTTAGTGTCGTTGGTCACACGGGTGACGAGCGTACCAACGGGAATATTATTGAGCTGTGCATGAGAAAGACTTTCAATGTGAGTGAAAATATCTTCACGCAGCTTGGAAAGGATCTTCTGTCCCGTTTTTTGAAGCACAAGTGCCTGCACGAACGTGCAGATCAGAGAAACGATCAGAATGCTCGCATAGCAAGCAACGCGGATATAAAGCCCGCTCAGCTCAAAATCTTCCTTGATAATCTTCAAAATATCGCCCATGATCAGCGGTGCTATGATATCGTAAGCGATGGAGAAAAGCATGAGGAAGCCGACAAAAATGAATTTCGGAATGTGCGGCTTTGCATATACGAGAAGACGCTTTGCAATCTCGCCGTCCTTCATATTACGATCAAAACCGATCGCGGTTTTGCGGTCTTTCATCGTGAAAAATGCGACAAGAAAGATGACAGCAAGAAGACCGAGAATGCCAAAAAGAATCAAAAGGGGATAATATTCACGCATGATTTAGCCCTCTCTTTCTTCATCAAGCTTCTGAAGCTCTACCATCGTGCGGTATTCTTCACAAGTGTTATAAAGCTCGCTGTGTGTGCCGACCGCGAGGATCTCACCGTCTTCCACAAAAATGATCTTGTCCATCTGTTCGATGGTGGAAATGCGATGTGCGATGAGAATAGTCGTCTTATTTTTGCGTGTTTCGCGCAGATTTTCGAGGATCGCACGTTCTGTCTTGGTGTCCACCGCAGAAACGGAGTCATCAAGAATGAGCATCGTCGCGTCCTTCATCAGCGCTCTTGCGATGGAGATGCGCTGTTTCTGACCGCCCGAAACAGTCACGCCGCGCTCACCGAGAACGGTTTTATAGCCTTCGGAAAAGCCCTTGATATTATCATGGACATCAGAAAGCTTCGCAGCACGTT
>JBGVIG010000267.1:0-4051 GCA_045122995.1 Eubacteriales bacterium
GCAATTTCGCCCCGACGGCAAAAATAAAAAGCGAAGGGATCACCGCCTCTGCACAAAGCAGAAGCGCACTTCTCACCGCACCTGCCGTTTGCGTGGGATTTTGTAAAGAAAAGACCATCAGCCATGCCGCGATCCCCCACAGAAAAACCATATCCCACCTCTGTTTTATTGCGCTCACCTCCTGCATATAGTTAATAGCAAATATATGCAAAATCGCCATACAATATGGCAAGAGAAAGGAAGCGGCTGTCAGCTTCACAGCCCACGGTATCCTCTGATGAAAAGAGAAAAAAACACAAAAAAAGCATCTCGCACACCGCCCACACCCCTTTTGCCGCCCGAAACGCTGGAGATCGCAGGACGGCGTGAGGTTTTCATCGACGGCGTTTGCGGTATCGCCGCCTATTCGAACGAGCTCGTTCGCATACGCACAAAATGCGGCTTTGTCGCCATATCGGGGCTTTCACTCACGCTTTGTTGGTCGGGCGAAAAACGGCTTCTTTTGCGCGGTCATGTGCAAAACGTCACATTTGAGCCGAAAAAACGGCAAGGAGGAGCATGATGAGTCTATCTTCTTTTATGAGAAGCGCTTACCGTATCAAGATCGATGCGGCGGACGGCGATCGCGCCTTGGATTTTCTTGTTTCGCACGATATTCCCTTTCACGGCTTGCGCACAGACGGTGAGGAGCTATCCTTTCAGCTCTATCCGCCTTACTACAAAGAATATCTTCGTCTGCGCGGAGAAGAACGCTTTGCAGGCGAAAAGCATAAACGTCTTGGCATCATGGCATTCTTAGCAAAATATCGCAAACGAACGGGCTTTTTTGTAGGTATGCTCCTCGCGGCGGCACTGCTTGTCACGTCTTCCTTTTTCATTTGGGATATCGACGTGACGGGAAACGAACGCGTTTCGAAAAAAGATATCCGCATAGCCCTTGAAAACCACGGATTTATGCTCGGCACGTTTATTCCCTCCCTCGATAAAGAACTCATCGAAAAACAAGTCCTTCTGGACGTGGACGGTCTTTCATGGATCAGCATCAACCTCCGCGGAACGGTGGCAAACGTGGAAGTGCGCGAGCGGATCGCGGAAACAGAAACGCTGGATACACAATCGCCCTCCAACCTTATAGCAAAGCTTGACGGACAGATCACGGCGCTGGAGGTGACAGGCGGTGTCGCTACCGTGAAAACAGGACAGATCGTGAAAAAAGGAGATCTGCTAGTCAGCGGCATCATCGACTCCAATGCGCTCGGCTATCGGCTTGTGAGGGCAAGAGGAGAGGTCTATGCCGCCGTCACGCTCGCCTATCACATTGAAATTCCTTATGAAATCACGGAGAAAGTTTACACGGGGGTGTTTTCCACAAAAAAAGATGTAAAATTTTTCTCAAAAACAATAAAACTTTTCGGAAAAGATAGCATTTCACCCTCAAGTTGTGATAAAATAGAGGTAGAAAGAAGAATCTATCTTTTTGATAGGATCGCGCTCCCGCTCTTCGTCGTGGAAACCACCTATTCCGAATATGAAATGCAGACGAAAACGCTCACACAAAAGGAAGCTATCGCCAATGCTTACGAGGAGCTGCGTCGGCAATCCGAGAAAGTTTTGGAAAACGCAGATATCCTCTCCCGACATACTGCCTTTGATTTTGGCGATGAGATGCTCGTGATGACGGAAGAAGTGGATTGCATCATCAACATCGCCGAAGAAGTGAAGATCGAAACGGGGGCGTGACGAGAGGGCATTTTCAGCTTATCGCAATAACCCTCTCAGTCGCTTGAAAGCGACTGCTCTCCCTCAGAGCGAGCCGTTAAAACGCAAGGAAGCAGAAAAACAAATAAACATTTGCACAAAATAAATCCAGAACACCAAAACGCGTTTCTTTTGCGAGCTTTTCTTTTCGCAAAGAAAAGCGAAAGGAGGAAAAATGTACGAAAAAATTTTGCTGACAAAGACCGCGGAGCAGACCGCGAACATCTTCGGCAATTTTGACCGCAATATCACCATTATCGAAAAATCCTTTGGCGTGGACATCACCAACCGCGACACCGAAAAAACGCTCGGTGACGCAATCGTTGTACGCGCGGAGAACGAAGAAAACGTGCAAAACGCTTTTGCCGCGCTGGAATATCTAAGAAACATGGCAGAAATGGGCACAAATCTTAACGAACAAAGCGTGGAATACGTCGTTTCCATGGTCAAAAGCGGCGAAAAGCTGGAAACCTTCGGTGACGATTGCATCTGCGTGACGACCAAAGGCAAGCCTATCAAAGCAAAGACCATCGGTCAAAAAAAATATATCGACGCAATCAAAAAGAACACCATCGTCCTTGGTATCGGCCCCGCAGGTACAGGCAAAACGTTCCTTGCCGTGGCGGCGGCTTCCACCGCACTGCGCAACAAGGAGATCTCCCCCATCATTTTGACACGTCCTGCCGTGGAAGCAGGTGAAAAGCTCGGCTTTTTGCCCGGTGACCTGCAGACCAAAATCGATCCTTATCTGCGCCCGCTCCATGACGCACTTTTTGAGATGCTCGGTGCGGAAACCTATCAAAAACACATCGAACGCGGCACCATCGAGATCGCGCCTCTTGCTTATATGCGCGGCAGAACCCTTGATGACAGCTTTATCATTCTCGATGAAGCACAAAACACCACCCCCGAACAGATGAAAATGTTCCTCACCCGACTTGGTTTCAATTCCAAAGCCGTCGTCACGGGTGATATCACGCAGACTGACCTTCCTTCCGGCACACGAAGCGGTCTTGTGGAAGCAATGAAGATCCTGCGCGGCATTGAAGGCATCGAGATCCATGAATTCTCCGAACGCGACGTCGTTCGTCATAAGCTCGTCCAACGAATTATTCTCGCATATGAAAAATATGAAAGAGAAAAGAAAGCAAAAACAGAAAAATACCGCATTGCGGGGAAAGGCAACGTCGGAAAAGACACGAAATGAAAAATAAAATCTATTTCATAAACAAACAAGACAAAATCAAAATCACCTTCGGAATCCGCTCACTGATCAAAAAAGCGATCCTTGCCACACTGAAAGAAGAAGATTTCCCTGCGGCAGCGGAGGTTTCCGTCAGCTTCGTCGACAATGCGGAAATTCATGAGCTCAACCGCGAATATCGCGAAAAGGACCGCCCGACAGACGTTCTTTCCTTCCCCATGTGGGAAGCGGAAGACATCGAAGAAGGCAACTATGAAGACGGTCACGCCGTGATGCTCGGTGACATCGTGCTTTCCGTGGAAAAGGCACAGGCACAAGCCGAAGAATACGGTCACAGTCTTCGACGCGAGCTCGCGTTCCTTTCCGTTCATTCCACACTTCACCTGCTCGGCTATGACCATGAAACCTCTGAAGAAGATGAAAAATACATGAATGAAAAGCAGGAAGAGATCCTCATAAAGATCGGGGTGCCGAGAAAATAATCTTTGGTGCGCATCTTTTCCAATCAAACGATTGACTTAAAAAATAAAGACAAGGAAATAAAAATTATGACAAAAAATCTTTTTGCCGCTCTCATCGGCAGACCGAACGTTGGTAAATCCACCCTTCTCAACAGCATTCTCGGTGAACACGTTTCCATCGTGTCCCCCAAGCCTCAGACCACCCGTACCAAAATCACAGGTATTTACACCAAAGATGACACACAGTACGTTTTCATTGACACGCCCGGTATTCACAAGCCCAAGGATAAGCTTGGCTCTTACATGATGAAGGTTGCTGACGGTGCGGCAGCTGACGTAGACATCGTGCTTCTTCTCGTGGAAGCTGGCGACCGTGTCGGCCCTGTGGAAACAGAGCTTCTCCGCCGTTTTGACGGTTATGGTGTTCCTACTGTTCTGATCATCAACAAAACAGACATCAGCAACGCACGCGAGATCGGTGACACCATCGCTCGTTTTGCAGAGCATCACACCTTTGATGCTGTGATCCCGATCTCCGCGAAAAACGGTACCGGCGTGGACATCATCTTTGAAGAAATTGAAAAATTCGCCATCGAAGGTCCTTGGTTCTTCCCTGATGACATCATCA
>JBGVIG010000268.1:0-13312 GCA_045122995.1 Eubacteriales bacterium
CCTGTCAACTCCAGATGGCCCGTACCGGGAAGCGCCATGGCTTCAATCTTCAAAAGATCACCGCCAAGCTCTGTCCAAGCCATGCCATTGACGATGCCGACTTCATTTTCCGCAGAGATCATATCGCGGATCAGCTTCTGCTCACCAACGAATGCGGAAAGATTTTTCAGCGTAATACGCACACTCTTTTTCTCCTCACAGGAGATGATCTTTGCGGCACGGCGGCAACATTTTTCGATCATACGTTCCAAGTTTCTCACACCTGCTTCTCTGGTGTAGCAATCGATCAATTCATAAATAGATTCATCGTTCATATGGAACGTTCTCGCGCGCAAACCGTGTTTTTTCATCTGCTTGGGAATCAGATGATTTTTCGCGATTGCAAATTTCTCCGGTCTGGTATAAGCGTGCAGTTCAATAACCTCCATACGGTCAAGCAGCGGACGCGGAATGGTTTCAAGGCTATTTGCCGTGGTGATAAACATACAGTTCGAAAGATCCACGGGAAGCTCCACGAAATGGTCGCGGAAGGTCTTATTCTGCTCGCGGTCAAGCACTTCCAGCATCGCAGAAGCAGGGTCGCCGCGCATATCGCTTGCCATCTTATCGATCTCATCGAAAAGAATCAGCGGATTATTGGTCTTGGCATCGATGAGCGCATTTACGATTCTGCCGGGCATCGAACCGATATACGTTTTTCTGTGACCGCGGATCTCTGCTTCATCATGAACACCGCCGAGAGAAACACGCACAAATTTGCGGTTGACCGCTCTTGCGATGGAGGTCGCGATCGAAGTTTTACCGGTTCCAGGAGGACCAACAAGGCATATGATCTGTCCGCGAAGCTCAGGGTTCAGCTTGAGTGCCGCGAGATATTCGATGATACGTTCCTTGACCTTTTCAAGACCGTCATGATCTTCATCGAGAATACGCTTTACTTCAGGAATGTCAATGCGTTCTTCCGTCGAAACAAGGAACGGGATCTCCAGACAAACCTCGATATAATTGCGAAGCACCGTATTTTCTGCCGAACCGAACGGAATACGGGAAAGACGCTTGATCTCTTTGGTGATCGTTGCTTTCACGTTTTCGGGATAATTTCCTTTTTCCAATCGTTCTGCATATTCACGCAGATCATCATCGTCATATTCATCATTATCGCCGAGCTCCTCGTGAATGACACGGAGTTGCTCACGAAGATAATAATCTCTTTGATTTTTCTTCATGCGTTCGTCCACTTCACGCTTGATGAGCGCGCGTTCTTCAAGGACGCTCTTCTCTGCTTCCAACATATTGATAAGCTTCATTGCTCTTGCACAAACAGAAAATTCCTCAAGGATTTCCTGCTTTGCGGTGTATTCGGGAAGCAGATTTTCGGCAGCGAAATCACAAGCCTGACTTAGATCTTGAATAGATGAGAAAAGAAGCCAGAATTCCTTGGAAAATTTAGGCGCAAATTTTGCGAAATCTTCAATGATGCTGCGAAGCTCACGCAAAAGCGCCTGTGTGCGAAGCTCACTGTCGTTTTCCTCCACGTTTTTTTCAAAAACTTCTGCAAAAGGAAGCTTATCGTCATGATAATTCGATAGCACAGCGCGTGCTTGCGGTTCCACGATCACGCGGAAAAGACCGCTCTGTGTTTTCACCACTTGCTTGATCTTTGCGATAACACCCACCGAGAAAATATCGCTGATGTTCGACGCCTCTTTCAGCGGATCCTTTTGGCAGACCATAAAGATCGCGCCGCCGTCGCGAACGGCGTTTTCAAAAATTTTCTTTGCAGGACCTTTGTCCATATCCACGGTCATGGGAATACCGGGAAAAGCCACAATGCGATTGAGCACCGCACAGGGCAAGGTATGTTTTTTGATTGTTTCCGTAGTAACCATATATCTCCTTATTATTTGAGCGAAAAACGTGTCTTAAACGTTTTTCGTGATATAATTCATATATAAAATGATAGGAATACCCTATTTTATTTATTATAGCACAATTCTCACCTGTTTTCCACACTTTTGCAAATCTTTATCGTAAATTTTTTATGACCAAACTTTTCTTTGCGAAAAGAAAAGTTTGGATCAAAAGAAACGAGCCGTTTGCTCTGTGCCACCCAAGACGTTTTGCGAAAACATTCCATTCGCATCACAAGAGTTTTCCCTCCCGGTGGGTTCCAAGGGGTAATACCCCTTGGCGGGGCGTGGGGTGGAACCCCGAAAAGAAAAAGGGCGAAAAATTCGCCCTTAGAAAATGCTTTTGTTTGTTATTCTGCCGCGAGCTCCGGAACGGTGGGTTTGCCTGTCATTTTTTTGTAAAGAATATCCGTCAAAAGTGCTTCCGTAAAGGAAAGTCGCATGATTTCTTCTCCATAAACGTCTTCAATATCCGCAGCGGTGTATTCCGTTTCATAATATGCGGTATACTCCTCCGCAAGACGCGCAAGATCAGCTTCATATTGCTCGTCGGTGTATGCCACACCAAGTGTCTGCGCGGCAAGCGTTACCACCATATAATCAAAAGCAGCGTCTTTGGAAGCGGTTTCAATATATGTTTTGTCACTGCCGTCGGGATAGATCATCTCACGCATTTCGGCTTGTGTATATTCAATGCCGTATTGCGCGTAAGCTTCCATCTGCTCCACGATGTGGCGTTTTACATAATTTGTGTACTGTTTTTCCAGTTTCTTGAGAAGTGCGCTGGGATAAGAAATCAATTCCGAGCGATCGTAGACCACGTCCATCAATGCAAAGGTCGCAAAGCTGTCCACGCGGAAATAATATTTCAGTTCCCACATGTTTTCAAAAGGCGTATTCGCCTGAATGATCGCGTCATCGTTGTAAATATCATGGATCGTGATGGTGAACACCGCATCTTTTCCGGCAAGCTCTTCGTAATAATCTGCAGGGAAAGTCACGTTGATATCAAAGGTTTCCCCATTTTTGTGTCCCACGATCGCACTTTCAAAGCCGGGGATAAAGCCTGCACTGCCGAGGATCATGCTGTAATTTTCATCGGTGCCGCCCTCGAAAGCTTCGCCGTTCATCTTGCCGACGTAGTCGATCGTCACGGTGTCGCCATATTCCGCGATCTCTTTCACGGGTTTTTCTGCCGCCTTGTAGAACGCCTGCAAGCGATCGGAAATATAAGTGTCGGGATAAACCGCAGGAAGTGCGGAAACCATGCTGACAGCAAACTGCACGGTATCACCTGCGTGCAAAATACCCTCTACGTCACGGTCAAACGTTACGGTAAAATAAAAAGTTTCATTCACTTTCACCGCACGGGAAGCCTCAAGCGCTTCATCAGCATCGGAAATATCATAGCAAAGGCAAGTGTCAAAAACTTCATTTTCCGTATAACGGAAAATATCGTAATCCTTCACATAGTTACCTTCGGTGTCAAACGTCCAAGCATCGATCACAGTCGCGGTATTTTCACCGAGAAGCTCTGCTTTCACGTAAAAATCAATGGTATAACCCGTGGTGGGATAGAAAGAAGTCGTGCTTTCACGAAGACTTTCGCGATATTCTTCATAGCGGGAAGCCATTTCATCATAAGAGAAGCTTTCCAAATCACCGAGTTTCACATATTTCGAAAGGTCTTCGTTTTCAATATCAAAAGAACCGCAACCAACAAAAAGGCACGCACACATGGCAAAGACCATCGCAAGACAGATCAGTTTTTTCATAAATAATTCCTTTGTTTTTATATTTTTTATTTTACAAGCGTATCACAATTTTATCATAAATACAACCGTTTGAATCGAATTTCATAAAATTGTTACAACTTTGCGAAATCATTTTTACGCAGATAGCGAAGCGTACGGCAAAGCTTGAGAATATCCACTGAACCGTCGGCTCGCATAACAGGTGATTCCAGCGTGACCGTTTCTCCCATATACGGGGGCATTTTGGCAAAAAGCTTTTCAAAATCAATGATGCCCTCACCGGGGTGCAAGATCGGACGTGTCACGCCCCACATCGTCGGCACCGTTTCACCGGAATAATCGCTGATGTGGATATGTCCGATGCGCTCACGCCAAATGGGACTTTCCAAAAACGTTTCACACTGCCCCATAAAGCTTGCGTGACGGGTATCAAAAGTAAACCGTGCCTTCGGATAACGCTTCGCGATCTCAACCACATTTTCATAAGGAGAAGGCGTTTTACACGGCACGTTTTCCACGAGAAGCTCCACGCCGCGTATATCACAAATCTCATAAAGTGTATCCAAAAGGCAGATCACGCTTTCGATCTGCATCGGAGAAAAACGTCCGTCCCAGAGATGAAAAACAGCCTTTTTGGCGCCGACAGCCTTTGCCATATCCACGTTTTCCGTGAAAATGCGAAGTCCCTCGCGTCTGTCTTCTTCGGTTCCAAGACCGAGAAGCGCTGTAATATTCTTTTCAAAATGGATCGCAAAAACAGGAACGTTCGCACGAATAAAGTCATTTGCCACCGCAGACATGCGTCCATAAAAAGCGGAGAGCATCATTAGTTCAAAGCCGTCTGCCGCGATCTCTTTGTAATTTTCCGTCACAATACGGTGATCAAAGCCGTTTGCCCGTCCGACGAGTGTGCCCGTCGAACAAAGAATCTTCGTTTCCATATCAATAATAGCGAATATTCGCGATCACCTTTCCGAGAATATAGACCTCTTTGGAGAGGATCGGCTTCATCGTTTTGTTCTCAGGTTGCAAGCGGAATATGCCGTTTTCACGATAGAAGGTCTTCACCGTTGCTTCATCATCGATCAGCACCACAGCAATATCACCGTTTTCCACATAGCTTGTGCGATTAACGATAACATAGTCGCCACTCATGATTCCTGCCTCGATCATACTCTCACCCTTGATCTTCAGCGCAAAAAGCTCACCTCGGCAAAGCGTATGTGAAGGGCAATAATCGATATAACCGTCATAATTTTCTTCCGCCAGAATGGGAAGTCCTGCCGCCACCTGTCCTACGATCGGAACACGAACGGATTGCGCACCTGTGGAGATATCGCCGCCGATACGAAGTGTACGGCTCTTGCCTTGCTCTTTTTGGATATAACCCTTTGCTTCCAGTTTATTGAGATAAGAATGCACCGTGGAAGTACTTTTGATACCAAGCGCATTTTTGATATCACGAACAGAAGGCGAATAACCATTCGCTTCCGTTGCCGAGAGGATATACTGATACATTTCGTTTTCTTTTTCGGTAAGATTTTGCATAAAATTTATGTCCTTTCCGCTCACCGCGCCAAGGCACGGTTCTGTTATCTATTTATTGTATCACACTTTTTCAGAAAAATCAAACCTTTGTTCTCTGTTTTTGAAAAAAATTTCGCAAAAAACTGGCAACGTCCCCGACCGCTCGCCAACCTTAGTTTTCAGCTCAACCGGGACAGCAAAACATCGAAGTCAATTTTGAATAATTACCGGTGGCACAAAAAAAGCAACGTGTTCCGAAAAGAAACGTTGCTTTTTGAAAAAAACTATTGCTTTTTACCGCTGTCGTCCCTTATAATAAGAGTGTGTCAATCTTCCAGATATTGCTTGAGCATGCAACCCAGCAATTCATCACGGTCAAGCTTGCGGATAAGGCTTCTTGCGTTGCGGTGGTTTGTGATATAAGTCGGATCCTCGGAAAGAATATATCCGACGATCTGATTGATAGGATTATACCCCTTTTCACGAAGCGCGTCATACACTTCCTTGAGAATGTACTTATTCTTCGTTTCCTTATCCGTAATGACGGGGAACGTCGTGGTCTGACTGTCAAAATTCATCGACATTTTCATCTTCCTTTCCCAAAAATTTCACTTACTTTTTATATTGTATACCGAAAACGGATTTTTTTCAATATATTTTTTGCACAAAAGAAAATAAAAAACATTGGCGATTATTTTTGAAGAATTTTTATCATAGACAAAAAAACAGTAGAAAGGATACTTTATTATGGATATCAAACGCAAAAAAATCACAAATGAAGAGATCTATGCGGCAGAACAGAAAAGAGCCGCTGAGATCCGTGGCGTCTGCGAAGCGCACCGCCCGTCCTTTTCCGAGCTTGGATACGAGCTGGATCTTACCTTTGGTCAAAAGGAACATGAAGCACAAAATCGCTTTGAAGCCTTCTCCGAAGAACAAAAGCCGTATGATTCCGGCTATCTCAGCCGTGCGCTCGTCACCGTGAAGCGCTTCAAGACCGAAGCCGAATTGCAAGCAGAAAACGCCATCGTGGAAGAAAACAAAATGCTTTTGGAAAATGCAAACGCAGAAGAAGCAGAACAGCTCGAAAACGATGAAACCCTCCGCGCATCTGACAGTGAACTCAAGCGCTCCGTCGCGTTCACGGAGATCA
The DNA here is from genome assembly GCA_045122995.1 of Eubacteriales bacterium. Lineage (GTDB taxonomy): Bacteria > Bacillota > Clostridia > Oscillospirales > CAG-272 > QALR01. Next base: position 6,345 of record JBGVIG010000268.1, read on the forward strand.
TGCTCGTGCGCGTTTACAAATCCTTTTGGGTGGAATACGTCAATATCGGCGACGATATGAGCGACCTTGAAAATGATCTCGCGGAATTTCTTTCCGTGCTGAAAGCAAAAAAAGAAGCAAGCGAAAATCCTTAATATTTCCTGCGCCAACTCCGTTTTTTCGGGCGTTGGCGCATTTTTTGTCGTATACATCGGAGAAAATTCACAAAATCGCTATTGTATATCCACTATTTAAATGGTATAATTAAAGTTAAGATTTTTATAAATTACACCCAAAGTGAGAAAAACATTATGATAAAAAACACACTCAAAGAAACAACGCTGAAAACATCAGATTTTTATTTCGATCTCCCCGAGGAGCTCATCGCTCAGCATCCCACGGAAAAGCGTGATGAAGCGCGCCTCATGGTTCTCGACCGCAACACCGAAACGGTAGATCACCGCATCTTCCGAGATATCACAGATTATCTTCGCCCCGGCGACGTGCTCGTCATCAACGACAGCAAGGTTATCCCCGCTCGCATTTATGGCAAAAAGATCCGTGAAGACGGCACAGAAGGCGCTGATGCGGAATTTCTGCTTCTCCGTCAACGTGAACTTGACCTTTGGGAAACGATCGTGCGCCCCGGCAAACGCCTCAAAGAAGGCACACGTGTGCGCTTCGGTGGTGGACTTCTCGATGCCGTGATCATGGACGTCACCGAGGAAGGCAACCGCATCGTCCGCTTTGAATACGATAAGAACGGCGGCAAGAATCTTTATGCCATTCTGGATATGATCGGCAAAATGCCCCTTCCCCCTTACATCACGGAAGAACTCAAAAACAACAGCGATTATCAGACTGTTTATGCAAGAGAAGAAGGTTCGGCAGCAGCCCCCACCGCAGGACTCCACTTCACAGAAGAGCTTTTGGAAAAAATCCGTGAAATGGGTGTGGAGATCGCCCCCGTCATGCTTCATGTCGGTCTTGGCACATTCCGTCCCGTAAAAGCAGATCAGATCACCGACCATGTGATGCACAGTGAATTTTTCACCGTCACCGAAGAAAGCGCCGAAAAGATCAACAATGCTCGCAAAAACGGTGGCAGGATCATCGCTGTCGGCACCACGTCCTGCAGAACGCTGGAAAGCGCTTCCACAGAAGATGGCATCGTTCACCCCATGTGTGATGACACCGGCATTTTCATTTACCCCGGCTACAAATTCAAAGCCGTGGATATGCTCATCACCAATTTCCATCTCCCCGAAAGCACGCTCATCATGCTCGTTTCCGCACTCGCCGGAAAAGATTTCGTCATGAATGCCTACAAGACCGCCGTGGGAAAAAAATATCGTTTCTTCTCCTTCGGCGATGCCATGCTGATTCAATAAAACATCAAGGAAATCATCAATGAATAACGACAAAAAAACATTCGTCCTCGCCGTTGCCGGCCCCACAGCAAGCGGAAAAAGCTCGCTTGCACTCCATCTTTGTGAAGCTTTGGACGGCGAGCTCATCTCCTGCGATTCCATGCAGATCTACCGCCGCATGGATATCGGCACCGCAAAACCAACAAAAGAAGACCAAAGCCGCGTGCCTCATCATCTCATTGATATTTGTGATCCCGACACGGACTTTTCCGCGGCGACCTTTGCCGACGTAGCAACTGACGCCATTCGGGACGTCACGGCGCGCGAAAAGCTTCCCGTCCTTTGCGGCGGCACAGGACTTTATCTGGATAGCGTTCTCGGCGGTGTCAACTTCGGGGAAATGGAGCCCGATCTCGCTTACCGAGAAGAAATGCAAGCCTTTGCAAACGAACACGGCAACGAGGCTTTGCACGATAAACTAAAAGCACTCGATCTCGAAGCTGCTCTTGCGATCCATCCCAACAACGTAAAACGCGTTATTCGCGCGCTGGAGATCATTCACCTTTCGGGTATGACGAAAACCGAATGGGATAAACAAGCGATCGAAAGTGAATCTCCCTACCGCGCCGTCATCATCGCGCTCGACTACCGTGACCGTGAAACGCTCTATACGCGCATCGAAAAGCGTGTGGACGAGATGTTTGCCATGGGACTTCTTGAAGAAGCCAAAGCGCTTTACGCAGACGGACTTCTCGCACCGAACACCACCGCGGGCGGTGCTATCGGCTACAAGGAGTTGCTCGGTCATTTACGCGGCGACATGACACTTGAAGAAGCAAAAGCAGATCTCAAGACGGCAACTCGCCGTTATGCCAAGCGTCAGCTCACGTGGCTGCGCCGAAACAAAAACGTCCATTGGTTCTACCCCGATGATTATGCTTCGGGAGAAGAATTTTACGCGGCGGTGCTCGCGTTCATCGCCACGTTGCAATAATATTCTAAAGAAAGGAAACGGAACATGGAAACTGGTGGCACGCCTCTTTACAAAAAAATACTGACGGCCGTGCTCTGCCTTTTGGCGACGGTTTACGTCATCTATCATATTGCGCTGAATTTCCGCAAAGATGCAGATCTTTTTGCCGTCAGCCGCATGACCGTGACCGACAGCGAAACGTTTACGGGCTATCTTTTCCGTGACAGCATCACACTTACCTCTTATGCAGGCGGTGCCTGTTACTATCCGTATGAGAACGGTGAAAAGATCGCATCCGGCAAAGTTGCCGCTTACGTCTATCGCTCCGCCTCCACAGCACTCACCGAGCAGATCGAAAATCTGCAAAAACAAATAAATGTTCTGCACGCAGGCTCACGCATCGGCGGTACGAACCTGCAAGCACTGCAAAAAGAGATCGATCGAATCTCTTATCAGGTCAGCGAAAAAACCGCAAAAGGCAATACTACCGCCGCAGAGCTTCTCGGCGAAGAGCTTCTCGTGTTAATGGCAAAAAAAGAGCTGATCTTATCGGGAAAGACCGATTACACAGCAGAAATCGCTTCTCTCGAATGGCAGATGCAATCCCTGCTATCTGCCCTCGGTTCTCCTGCAGAATCCGTGATCACGTCCCAATCGGGGTATTTTTATCGTGGTGCAGACGGACTGGAAAATATTTTCACGGCAGAAGCGGCACAAAATCTCACCCTTGAAAGCTTTGAAAAACTTTTGCAAATGACAGCGGGCACAGCAGGCAATGCAGTTGGCACACTCCTGCTTGATTTTCGCTGGTATTATGCCGCAAAGACCGATGCCGCAAGCGCAGAAGGTTTTGCCGTTGGGGAAACCTACGCTTGCACCTTTCCCGAAAACGCATACACCGAAAAGCTTTCGATGACTGTCCTCAAAAAAATGACGGACGGCGAAAACGCCTTGATCGTTTTTGCATGCGATCATCTCCCCAAAGGGTTTGACAGCACGCGCTGTCAGCGCATGGAAGTCATTCGCAAAGAATACACGGGGTATCGCGTTCCCACCGAAGAAGTGCGCGTTGTTGACGGCAACACCTGCGTTTATATTTTCAAAGAAGGTTGCGCAAAATTGCGTGAAATTGATATCATCTGGGAACAAAACGGTTATTATCTCGCGGTGTGCGATTATGTCAGCGCCGACGGAAATGCGACTCTTCGCGAAAATGACCTCATCATCGTCGGTGAAGATGGACTTTACGACGGAAAGATCATCAAGTAGCCTGAAGAAGAAAGGATAGACATTCTATGGAAACATTTGAAACCATCAAGCATAATATCGAAAATGCCAAAAAAATCCTCGCGGATTATCCCAATGCCGAGATCATGGCGGTCGTGAAAACACGCACGGCAGAGGAGATCAACTTCGTCATGCGCGAATGCGGCATCACGTTGCTCGGAGAAAACCGCGTGCAGGAGCTTCTCTCTCATTATGAGGCGATCGACCATAGCGCGGATATTCATCTGATCGGCTCCCTGCAAAAAAACAAAGTCAAATATATCATAGACAAGGTTTCCATGATCGAATCGCTCGACAGCCTCTCTCTCGCGGCAGAGATAGACCGTCAAGCAAAAAAACACAATCTTACGATGCCCGTGCTGATCGAGATCAACATCGGCAAAGAAGAATCCAAGGGCGGCATTCTTCCCGAGGAGCTTTCGGATTTTTGCGAGGCACTGAGGGAATATGAAAATATCGCGCCCCAAGGACTCATGACCATCGCCCCCAGACAAGAAGACAAAAACGGCTATCATCCGTATTTTGCCGAAATGAAAAAAATGCTCGACACCGTTTTCAAATCGCACTTTCCCAACATCAAAAACCCAAAACTTTCCATGGGAATGTCAGGAAGCTACGAAATCGCCCTGCAAAACGGCGCCACGACCGTCCGTTTGGGCGAAGGAATCTTCGGAAAAAGAGCTTATCCGCAAAAATCATAAAAATTTTTATGATTTTTTTCGTATTTTTTCAAAAAATAATTGCAATTCCTATATCTTGTATGTTATAATAACTTTAAAGCAAATGATGACTTACATTTGGTAAATTTAAAAAAGATATAAAGTACTTTTGGAGGTATAAAAAAATGGGTTTGTTTAACAAAATCACCGATATGTTGAGCACCAAGGATCCTTACGTTTACGAAGGCGACGACGACGTAGCAGGCGAAAACGAGGAACTCCTCAACAGTAGAAGAGGCGGCTATGACAACGCCGAAACAAAAATGGATATTTCTTGTGGCAGCTCCGCTGCCATTGAGCTCAAGGTTGTAAAACCCGAAAGCTATTCCAACGTAACCGAGATCGCAGACCATCTTCTCAACCACCGCACCGTTGTTCTCAATCTCGAATCCACCAACCGCGAGATCGCAAAGCGCCTTATCGACTTCCTCGCAGGCGTTGCATACTCCATCAACGGTCAGCTTCGCAACGTGGCAAACAATACATACATCATCACACCCTGCAACGTTGATGTTGCCGATTCTCCCATGAAGCTCGCTGAACCGAAAAACGTAACACCCGAAGAACAGGCTGCGCCCACCGTTAACTTGACAAGCGACACTTTGTTCTGATACAGGACATTTTATAACAAATGAAGAAAACTGCGACGGGGCCTTTGTGTCCCGTCGCGCTTTTGTCCCAATGCTTTTTTGCAAGAGGAGATTTTTCAATGCCACCTATCAGCCCGAAATCACTCTCCGACAGAGAGTTTACCAAAACTATTCGCGGATATAGCATTCCCGAAGTGGACGAATACTTAAATCAAGTTCTTGAAAATTACACGGCGCTTTACAGAGAAAATATCGAGCTTGAAAAACGTCTTGCAGAGGCGCAAGCAAGACTCGATATTCAAACAGCGGAAGAAACTGCTGTCAAACGCACCTTGCAAAGCGCGAAAAAAGCAAGTGAAAATATTATCGAGGAAGCTTATATCAAAGCGGACGAGATCATCGCCTCCATCAAATCCGATTGCGACAACACACTTCGTGTTTTTCGCGACAAGATCGAAGCAGAAAAGAAAGTCTTGCATGAGATGCGCGAAAACGTATATAGCTTCAAAAATGAGCTTTTTGAAAAATATCGCGCACACATCGAGCTGATCGAGCAGCTTTCCCCCACCTATGACTATGCCGATGAGCTTTCCGCAGATGAATATGTGGAAAACATCATTAAGGGGCTCAAGCGCGAGGTCGCTGCGCAATACGGCCTTTCCATCGAAGATCTGCAAGCACCCGAATCCGTTCTGGAAGCGCGCAACGTGCAAGCCACGCTTTTCTATTAATAAGACACGAAAAAAATAAAAACCGGCGTGCCTTCCATGACTTCTCTTTTGGAAGATGAAGACGTTTTGCCCGATGCAGATGAAGACGACGACGCCTTCCCCGCCATCTAAACAACAAATCAAATTTCGGAGAAAATAATATGATTTTATGGTGTATCCTGATCGTGGGACTTGTTCTGCTTGACCAGATCACAAAAATTCTGGTCGCAACGAACATGACGCTCTACGAATCCATTCCCGTGATCCCGAATATCGTATCCATCACCTATATCCATAATCGCGGTGCTGCTTGGGGTATGTTCAGCGAGCATCGCTGGGTATTCCTTCTCATCACCGCCGTTGCCATTATCATCATGCCCATCATTCTCTATCGCTACCGAAAGGTTCACGTGCTTTTCAGCATTTCCCTTTCCATGATCATCGCGGGCGCGATCGGCAATATGATCGACCGCGTGTTCCTCGGTTACGTCGTTGACTTCATCGAAGCCACCTTCGTCGATTTCCCTGTCTTCAACGTGGCTGACATTTGCGTGACTTTGGGCGCATTATTAATGGCATTCTATCTCATCGTCCTTGATAAAACGTTCTTTGTGGATAAACCGAAAAAAGCCACCAACGGAGATACCGAAAATGCTGACCAATCGCAAGACAGTACAAATTGAATCCAAAGACAAGGGCAAACGCCTTGACGTCTTTCTTTCCGAAACAGAAGATCTCACCCGTTCGCAAGCACAAAAGCTGATCGAGGACGGCGACATCACCGTAGATGGAAAAATCGTTGCGAAAAACTACAAACTCCGCGGTGGCGAAACCGCGGAGATCCTTTATCCGGAGCCTGAACCCTGCACAGCAGAAGCAGAAGATATCCCGCTCGACATCGTATATGAAGATCAAGACATCATCGTGATCAATAAACCCAAAGGCATGGTCGTCCACCCTGCCGCGGGTAACTATACGGGAACACTTGTCAATGCGCTTCTGCACCATTGTAAGGAAAGTCTTTCCGGCATCGGCGGCGTGATCCGCCCCGGCATCGTTCACCGCATCGACAAAGATACCAGTGGGCTTATTGTAGTCGCAAAAAATGATGAAGCGCATCTTTTTCTGTCCGATGAGATCAAGGAACACAAGGTTTCCCGCATTTATCACGCAATTGCAATCGGAAAGATCAACGAAAACAAAACGATCGATCTTCCCATCGGACGTCACCCCATTGACCGCAAAAAAATGGCTGTCACTGAAAAAAATTCAAAAAACGCCATTACACACGTCGAAGTCATTGAAAACTTCCGCACCGCGACCTATGTCCGTTGCATCTT
>JBGVIG010000269.1:0-5224 GCA_045122995.1 Eubacteriales bacterium
TGCGCGAGCATTTCAATTTCGCGCATATAGGAGCGGTGACCGCCGCCCATGCCGTGATCAAAGACGATCAAGCGATCCACGATCGGATTTTCATAATGATAAAAATATCCTTGCAGACGTTCCCCGTTTGATTTTTGAAAGGAAAACGGGTGTTTTTGCAGACCTACAAAATCCTCTGCGGAAAAATAAAAGGTAACACCCGTATCGTCACAACGGGGGAAGATTTTTTCATGATAAAATTTTTCGATCTGTTTTTGAAAGAGCATGCGAAGATCTCCTTTCGATGGGGATAGATTATAGGATCCAACGTTTTAAGATTGGAACAAAAGAGATGGCGTATGTGATCAGAAAACTCACGGAAAAAACGGCAAGCGTCACGACGGGGACGGAAAATACAGCGCAAAACGAGCTGCTGTCAAAGCCAAAGAGATAGTGAAGCGCTTTGAGAATTAAATCATGGCAAAGGTACATACCAAGGCTGAGGCTTGCTGTTTTTTTCAAAAAGCTTTGCACTTTTTTCGGGAGCCTTTTTGGAAAGCTTTCTCCTGCGAAGACGAAAATTGCCGCTGACGTGAAAATGATCGCCGGCTGGAAAAAGGAAAAGAACGATTCATTGGGAACACCACTTTTAAGAGAGATCCATGCGCTGATGGCAATGGTGAACACAAGCGAGAAAATTCCAACTGTGTAAAGCGCGAGTTTTTTTCCTCTTGTGAAGACGGTTTCGGAAAGATATCTTCCTGAAAGGAAAAGTGCGGGATAGCCCGAAACGAACGTGAGCATGATTTTTTCAGATGTCTCGGTGATCAATGCGCTGAAAAACGGAATCTCCAGCGCGGAAATAAGCGTAACGCCGCTTTGAAAAATCAGAGAAAGCAAAATAAAATATCCCGTGAGTTTGCGGTTTTCCGCGATCGGTTTCAAAAAGGGAACGATGAGATAAAGTCCTGCCAGCATGAAAAGATACCACATGTGATAGTGTCCGCTGAAAAGCGCTTTTAGGAAAAAGCGAATGCTGTCCAAGTGGAAAGCTTCATAAGCGAAAACGGTTCTTGCGGCGGCATACAGCATAGACCAGAAAAGAAATGCGGTCATAAGACGAAAGGCTTTTTTGAAAAGCTCTTGAAGAGCATATTCTTTTTCGGGTGCAAGCAGAAATTTGCCCGAAATCATGACGAAAACGGGAACACAGAAACGGGAAATGCCGTTGTAGACGTGCAGTGCGAGCCAGTTCCCTGTGTTTGGCGTGCTGTTCCACTTGGCGCCGGCAACGTGCAAAAGCATCATGGAAAAAAGCGCGAGAAGGCGCAAAAGATCGTAAGAAATTTCACGTGTTTTTGTGGTTTCGAGTGTCGCGGTCTGCATGATCTTATTCCATTCTTTCCGCGGTGATGACACCGTCCTTCACATGGAGCTTGCAGATGCGTGCGGTGCGCTCCTCCACATAGCTATCCTTTTCATTATCAGTATCCTTGCGATCACGTGCGTGATAGAAGGCGTAATACTGACCGTCTACCTTGATCACGCTGTGGTGTCCCACGCCTTCTTCCACCTCATTGCGGAACATGACGGGGCTGAATTTGCCGTTGTTTGTGATCTTTATGTAGTCGACCTTGGTAAGGTCGCCCTCATCTGTTTTTGCCGCCGCATAGCCGATGTGATAGGTATCATCGGTGAAGGCACCGCCGCTATACATGACGTATTGCCAGCCGTCTTCGGTAAACCAGAAAGGACCTTCCACCGTGTGCCAAGCGCCGTTTTCTCTCATGCCCGTGATTTCCTCGTCATAGGTGGGAACGATCACTTCCTTGCAGATGTTGGCAGGTGTGAAGGGATCAAGAAGCTTATCTACAAAGACGCGCGTGCCGATGCGCTCGCAGTTTTCGTTGTTTTCCGCGTACCAAAGGAAAAGTCCTGCATCGGTTTTTACAACGTGGGAGTCAATGGTAAAACGCTTATAAAGACGAGTGACGTTTTCAAAAGGGCCGAGCGGCTTGTCCGAAATCACAACGTGCATATGCTCGAACATGCCCGGAACGTGATAGGAAAAATAAAGATAATATTTCCCGTCGAGCTTTAGCATGCTGGGTGCCCAGTATTCATCACCGCGCGGCATCGTCAAGATAATGCCTTCATAATGATATTCACCCGTCAGACTATCGGAGGAATAGGCATGAATGCCGTCGATTCCTGTATTATAAATATAAAATTTTCCATCGTCATCGCGAAAAATAAACGGATCGGGCTGGGTTTTATTTTGAACGTCAAAATTCAGTTTCATAGCGGACTCCTTTATATTTTATATATCATCATTATATCATGTTTTTAAGGAGAGTGTCAAGGTACATGCCAAGAACAGGAAAAAGATGAGGGTGTTCTTGGTAAAGTGATGGCAAGACCTTTTGAATATGGCGGGAATCTTATCGTAAGCGTTGAAGAAATTGACACAGAATAAGAAAAAGAGCAGATGTTTATCTGCTCTTTTTTGCTTATTAAGCTTCAGCTTTGGGTGCAAGATGGCTTATCGTATGTTCAGCCGCCTTGTCGAGATCAAGGATACCAACACCGAAAATGCTGGTGTCGAGCTTACCGTTTACAGGTTTTGTCCAAACTTCGTTAATACCGCCAAAGCCGTTTCTCATGCCGAGAATCGAGCCGACCGTTGCACCGTTGCAGTCGGTGTCATAGCCAACCTGAACGGAAAGGCAGATGGATTTGCCGTAGTCACCCTTGCCATGCAGAAGCGCCAAAGCGACGATCGCCGCATTGGAGATGGTGTGTGTCCAGCCGTGAGAATTGTGGGGATCATAAACCTTTTTGATCTTTGCGATCGCGTCATCGAAAGAAACACCTGCGTGATAATCGGCGATGACGTTTTCAATGGTTTCATAAAGACGAGAAGTGGTGGGCACTTTGGAAAGACCTGCGCGGATAATATCTTCAATATTATCGGTGACAGCAGCAGCGGCGATCATGGCAGCAGCAAACATTTCGCCGTAAATACCGTTTTTAGTGTGGGAGATGCAAGCATCGCGCCACGCCATGTCTGCGGCGGTTTCGGGATCGCCGGGATTGATGTAACCAAAATAGTCGCCGCGGATCTGCGCGCCGATCCATTCACGATAGCTGTTTTTGTGGATTGCGGAGAAGGGAGGCTTGAAGCCCTTGATAAAGTTGCAGAAGGCGATTCTTTCCGCTGTGCAATACGCTTGCTTACCTTGACGTGTCTGCCAGAGCACGGCGACATCGTTCGGAGTGAAATCTCTGCCATATTTATTGATGAGGACTTGTGCCAAAGCCACGTAGTTTGTGTCATCATCTACGGGGGCAAACTGGATCGTGTCTGCATAGCATTTGCCGCGGAGCGCGAATTTGTAGCGGCTATAGATATCTTCGTTCATGTCGCTTGCGAGGATATATCTTGTCATCGGGTAGTTGCCGGTTTCTTTGAGCAAGGCTTCCAGCTCCTCGCAGGAGATGCCCTCCACGGGTTTGCCGAGCAAACAGCCGCAAATACGTCCGTACCATGCACCAAGGATCTTATCTTTGAGCGTTTCCTCGGTATAAGGCTTGGTTTCGTAGGAATATTCTTTGCAAAGACGGCGGATTCCCTCAAGGTCAGAAGGCTCTTCGTAGGGATAGCCATCAACAGTTTTCGCATTCTGTACGATATCAAAAAGTACATCTGCCATTTTTTCTTTGTGTGCGCCTGCAGGCATTTTGCTGATCGCCTTGAAAAGATCTTCGTAATCGCTGATGTCAAGACCTTCTTCGATGCACTGCATATATTCATAATGAAGCGATTTTGTATAATCTTCCCATTCGTGCTTTGCGGCATAATCGGGTTCGATGTCGTTGCCGCGAGGCATATCGGCATCACCCAAAAGAAGGGAGTCTACGGATACACGATACTGCTTTGCCATTGCGCAAAGGGTATCGAGATTGGGTTTTTCATTGCCGTTTTCCCAAGAGATAACGGTTTCTTCGCTTACCTTAAAAAGTTCTGCAAATTCTTTTTCGGAAAGCTTTGCTCTTTTTCTTAATTTGTAGATTGCTGTGGAAAGTGCCATTTTTAATTTCTTCCTTTCAATTGATAGAGATATATTGTTTACAAAATCTGTTCCATTGTGATTTTTAGTGGGGAAAGTCCGCATTTTTCGTAAAAATACATGGCAGATTCATTCAGACACCATACGTTGAGCGTGACGTGATAGCACCCGTTTTCTTTTGCGACCTTTAAGACATGTTCGTAAAGGATCGTGCCGATATGATGTCCGCGCATCGCTTCGTCCACGCAAAGATCGTCAATGTAAAGCGATTTTCTATCCGCAAGGGAAGTATCGTTTTTGACTTCCTCGTAAATACAGAAAGCGTAACCTTGTACCGTGTCGGTTTCATCAGCAGCGACGAAAATGGGTGTCATGTCATCAGCGATGATGGCGAGAAGTTCGCTGTCGGTATATTTTTTGTTGCCGCGGCGGAAGATGTCAGGTCTTCCGTCGGAGTGGACTTTATGTACTTGATAAAGCAGTGCGTTCAGACGTGGCAGATCGCGCGCCTCGGCTCTGCGCAGTAAATAATTCATGGTGTTTCCTCTTCTGGGATACTGCGATCGACTTCCATACGCACCCAAACGGTGCCGTCCTTGATGGCAGTGCCGCGCATCGTATATTTTTTGAGCACGCTTTCATGGAAGAGCGGTTTGCTCTCTTTTCCCGCAATGAGCGGAACGTAAACAAGGCTTAGTTCATCAACGATATCGGTATTCAGAAAAGCGCCGTTGATCACGCTTCCGCCTTCGAGGAGAAGCTTTTGGATCCCGAAAAGCGAAGTGAGCTTTTCCATGGCAAGGTGGAGATCCATTTCGTCCTTGCCTGCAAAAATATAGGAAACACCAATATGGCGCAGATAAGCAAGATAACGTTTGTCTGCGTTTTCCAGCATCACTTCAATGACGTGCGCACCGTCATATCCGGGATCATCGTCTACGATCTTCGGTGTTTTCCAACCGAGTGTACCGCGGCGATCAAAGGCAACGGCAAAAAATTTAGCTTTTGTATCCGCAACATAGTCACCCGTGGGGACGTCTTCGTTTTCATAAGGTGTGAGATCGGGCTTGAAATGATGGGTGAAACTGCCTTCCATCGTGATTCTGCCGCAAGCAAACGCATCTGCTGAGAAGTTGCGGTTGACCTCGTAATAAATCTCTGTGCCTTTTTCACAT
>JBGVIG010000270.1:0-3090 GCA_045122995.1 Eubacteriales bacterium
CCTGGCGCTGACCACCGGAAAGAAGTCCTACTTTGGTTTTCATGCGATCTTCCAGCCCCATATTATAATAAGCAAGACGTTCACGGAACAAATTCATATCTTTCTTATTGATTGCGGTGCTAAGTGCGCCGTGATGCACACGGGCATAAGCGAGTGCCAGATTTTCTGCGATCGTCATGTTGGGTGCAGTTCCCTTCATCGGATCCTGGAACACTCTGCCGATGACTTTTGCGCGCTTATGCTCAGGCAAAAAGGTAATGTCTTTACCATCAAGCTCGATCTTGCCACTATCCAAAAGAAATGTTCCGCAAATGGCATTAAATAGTGTGCTTTTTCCGGCACCATTGGAACCGATAATTGTTACAAATTCGCCATCTTTTAAGGACAGGTTCAATCCATCAAGCGCAGTATGCTCGTTGGGTGTACCCTTCAGGAATATTTTCGAGGCATTTTTAATTTCAAGCATTGCGTTTTGCCTCCTTCAAAAGTTTTCGTTTGGCAATCAGTTTTTTGATCTCTGGAATGCTGAGCGTGATCGCTACGATGACCGCGCACATCAATTTCATCAAGTTTGCGCTGTAAACACCGAAAAGATTGAAATCAATTACGAGAGCAACGATGAGTTTGTAAATCACAGAACCAAGAACAGCCGAAATGATACCAATCGTAACACTTCTTCTGCCAATGATCGCTTCACCAATAATGACTGCCGCAAGACCATAAACAAGAATACCATTCGACGAAGAAACATCGGAATAGCCATTATAATGTGCAACAAGACCGCCGGCAAGACCGATCAAAGCGTTGGAAACGCAAAGTCCGATCACTTTTTCCATATCAGCATTGATGGAAGAAGCACTGACCATTTCGGGGTTGTCACCCGTTGCGCGGATACACATACCTGTGTGCGTGCTGAAAAACCAGATCACAAGAAGAACAACCGCGCCTGCGATCAAAAGGCTGACCGCGCAAGCAACGATCTTTTTGGTCATGGCATCAGCATCGTCAAGTAGCGTGCGCAACGATTTGAAAAACGATGCATCGCCAAGCGCTACGTTCGTCGTGTTTTTCATGATGATCAGTTTCACCGAATAGGCGGCACTCATAGTGATAATACCGGAAATAACGGGATGGACGCGAAGTTTGGTTTGCAGAAGAGCGGTGACCAGTCCTGCAAGTGCGCCCGAAAACATTGCGATAGGCAAAGAGAAAAGTCCAAGTCCCGCCGTGGCGCTGACAGCTGCCGCCGCACAGCCGATACCAAAGCTTCCCTCTGCTGTGAGATCAGGAATATTCAAAATACGAAGGCTGATAAAAATGCCAATAGCAAGAACGCCGTAAAGCAAGCCTTCTTGAAGTGCGGTAATGTAGTATTGCATAGTGATTTCAGAAATCCTTTACATTTATTCAAAGTATTCCACTTCATAACCAATGTTGTCGGGAATGGTGGCACCGATCAACGCCGCCGTTGTGGAGTTCACGGAACAAGCATCAATATCGACTACGATCGTAGGAATTTCGCTGATTGCTTTGCCGTTTTTCAAATATTCAAGAGCCATTGCAACGGTTTTTTCACCGATGCCATGGTCATCGATCGCGAGTGTTGCAAAACAACCAGAATTTACCGTGGTTGCAGAGGAGCAGTAAGTAGGGATCTTATTTTCACGGCATGCTTCCACCAAAGAAGTGATGCTTGCCTGAACGATCTGGTCGTTGGGAATGAAGATCGCTTCCACACCTGCCGAAATCAAAGATTCCGTTGCTGTTTTCACGTCTGCAGATTCAGTGACGGTACGAACTTCGCAAGCAATGTTGTTATTCTGCAAAAATTCAATAGCAGCATTTGCGGTGCTGACAGCGTTTGTCTGGCTGGTGCAGTAAATAATGCCGTATTTTTCAATACCAGGTGTCAGTTTATCCGCAAGAGCGAAAATTTCAGATACGGGAATGGCATTGGAAGTGCCTGTCGCATTCTTATCGGGAGCATCAAAACTCGTAACGACCTTTGCCGCGAGCGGATCGGAAACCGCGCAGAAGAAGCAAGGAGTATCGGAACCGAGATTTACAAACTGTTGTGTCGCCGCAGTTGCGATCGTAAATACGGCGGTATAAGTACCATCGTCCATTTCGGAAGCGATCGTGGAAAGTGCTGTCGTGTCACCCTGCGCACATTTCACAACAAATTCCGTGTTTTCTTCGGTATAACCTGCCGTGTTCAAAGCGTCAAGGATACCGTCGCGCATATCGGTGAACGCACCATTTTCAATCTGCAAAATAACGCCAAACTTATATTCTTTGGAAGTACCGCAAGAGAAAAGAAATGCGGAGCAAATAGAAAGTGTTAAAAGAATTGCCAAAAGTTTAATAGCTTTTTTCATGATTAAAAATCCTTTCGTGTATGATAAATTTCAAGCGTTTCCAGCGCTGTGATGACCATATCTTCCGTGATCGAATAAGGGTTATGGTCGATATCGTGCATATTGCACGCCGCTTTTGCGATTTCAACGATGCGGTTACTGTCACATTCGATATCTGCAAGACAGGTCGGGAGCTTTACGCTTTCGTGAAATGCATATAGCTTGCGGAACATCTCTTTTTGACCGTCCACAAGCAAAAGAACCAGTACGCCGAAGCCAACGACCTCCCCATGAAGGTGGTTTTCCTCAATGTTTTTGTCGCTGGTAAGCGAATAAAAGATTGCGTGAGCAAGACCAGTATTGTAGTCGATCTTTTTTTCTTTTGTCAAAAGAATGGAAGCGATACCCGTTGTGACAATCACAGCGAGGACAACTTCTTCGAACGCGTCTGTTACTTTTCCCTCTTTGTTCGCGTCCAGCGCCGCTTTTCCGTATTCTAAGATCGGAGAAAGACACATACTGCTCGTGGTCACGCCGAGCGCGTGATAATGGGTAAGTTTTTCTCCACGCGAAGACATGGTGGATTCAAAATATTTTGCGTAAGTATCACCCATGCCTGCCCAAAGATATTGATGAGGTGCTTTCGCCAAGATGCCCGTATGAATAAACGCATGCTTGGGCGGTGTTTTCAAGAAATACGGAGCTTTAAAAGAACCGTCGGGGTGATACATGA
>JBGVIG010000271.1:0-5999 GCA_045122995.1 Eubacteriales bacterium
TTTCAAAAACTTCAATCTGGCAGGAGTCGTGGCAAAAAGCTTCTCACAGATCACGGTCGTGCCGTTCGGTGCGCCCGCAGAAAGAACTTCATCTGTTTTGCCGTATGTGCCGCGAAGCTCCGTACCCATCTCGTCCTCAGCACGCTTGGTGAGAATGCGAAATTCCGAAACCGCCGTGATCGCCGCGAGCGCTTCACCGCGGAAGCCAAGCGTAAAGATCGCGGCAAGATCCTCAGCCGTTTTCAATTTGCTCGTCGCATGACGGCGAATGGCAAGCACAGCATCTTCCCCGCTCATGCCACAACCGTTGTCGGTCACACGAATGAGCGAAATGCCGCCGCGTGCGATCTCAACAGTGATCTGATCGGCGCCCGCATCAATGGAATTTTCCACAAGCTCCTTGACCGCGGAGGCAGGTCTTTCCACCACTTCGCCCGCCGCGATCAGATTGGCAACGGAAATATCCAAAACGTTAATGCGTCCCATTCTTTTTCTCCTTTCTCAATTTGATATATCTATCTTAATTCAACATTTTTTTCAGTTCAAAAAGCAAATTCAGCGCTTCCAAGGGAGAGATCACGTTGATATCGGTTTCGCGAAGCTTTTTGCAAACGTCGCTCTCTACCATATTTTCAAAGCTGAACATCAAAGGATCTGCAGGAATTTCTTTTTTTGCCGTCTTTTTGCTGACAGCTTCTCCGCTCTCAATGGAAGAAAGAATTTCTTTGGCGCGCTTGATCACTTCCTTCGGCACACCTGCAAGCTGTGCGACCTCAATACCGTAGCTGTCGTCTGCCGCGCCGCGCACGATCTTACGAAGGAATGTGATGCCATCACCGCGTTTTTTAGCAGCGATGTGATAGTTCACAACGCCTTCATGCTCTTCTTCCATCGCGGTGAGCTCATGATAATGTGTGGCAAAAAGTGTTTTCGCACCGATCTTTTTGCCAAGCGTATATTCCGCAACGGCGCGGGCAATGCTCATGCCGTCGAAGGTGCTCGTGCCTCTGCCGATCTCGTCGTAAATGATAAGGCTCTGCTTGGTGGCATTGGCAAGAATATATGCTACCTCGCTCATTTCGAGCATAAAGGTGGATTGTCCCATTGCAAGGTCGTCCGATGCACCGACACGGGTAAAGATCTTGTCCACAACCGAAATCTTCGCTTCTTTTGCAGGGACAAAGGAACCAATCTGTGCCATGATGCAAATCAGTGCTACCTGACGCATATAGGTGGATTTACCCGCCATATTCGGACCGGTGATGAGCATAAAACGGTTTTGTTTGCTGTCAAGCTCGGTGTCATTGGGGACGAAGAACGTATCTCTGGCAAACTGCTCCACAACAGGGTGGCGACCGTCTTTGATAACGATATCATCGCCGTAACCGATCTCGGGACGGCAATAACCGTTCTTGCTCGCTACCTCTGCAAGACTGCAATAAACGTCAAGCTTGGAGAGCAGGAATGCTGTTTTCTGAATGCGGTGAACATTTTCCGCCACACGAAGACGAATATCACAGAAAAGCTGATATTCCAATGCCACACGTTTTTCGCCCGCACCAAGAATCTGCGATTCCATATCCTTGAGCTCTTGCGTGATGTAGCGTTCCCCACCAACCAGCGTTTGCTTGCGCACATAGCGCTCGGGAACGGCGTTGATATAGGATTTGGAAACCTCAATATAATATCCGAATACGCGGTTAAAGCCGACCTTCAAAGTCTTAATGCCTGTCGCTTCTCTTTCGGTTTCCTCAATTTTTTCGATCCAGCCGCGGCTGTTCGTTTCGATCTCACGCAAATGGTCCACGTCGCTGTGGTAACCGGCCTTGATAAATCCACCCTCTCGAACGGAAAACGGCGGTTCTTCCACAATCGCTTTTTCGATCAATGCGTAAATATCGGAAAGTGTATCAAGCTCCGCATGGATTCCGGCAAGCTCTTCACTTTCAAAAGAAGCAAGCTGTGCTTTAATTTCAGGAATCTTGCTTGCAGTTTGTGCCACAGCGCGAAGATCTCTCGCATTTGCTGTGCCGTATACGATACGGGTGATGAGTCTTTCCAAGTCAAGCACACCGGCAAGGGATGACGCCAGCTCACCGCGTTCGATCATGCGATCATAAAGCTCCGCCACAGCGGCTTGTCTTTGCATGATGTGGTAAGGATTTTTCAACGGCTGATCAATAAACTTGCGAAGAAGTCTGGCACCTGCCGCTGTTTTCGTTTTATCGAGAACCCAAAGAAGTGTTCCCTTTTTCTCAGCGCGGCGCATGGTTTCGCAAAGCTCCAGATTTCGTCTGGTGTTGACGTCAAGCTCCATATACTGACCATTTTGATAATAGTTCAGCGCACCGAGATTGCCAAGCTTCGATTTCTGTGTTTCTTCTACGTAGGAAAGAAGTCCACAAAGTGCCAGAAGTGCCACATTTTCGCTGTCTTCAAACTCACCGGGAAGATTTGCAAAATGTTCTTTTGCACGGCGAGATGCATCTTCCGTTTCAAAACGCCACGCCTCATTTTGATTGACCACAGCAGAAAGGCGTTCGGTCAAAAAGGAGATTGCTTCGGGAATTTCTTCCGATGTGGTATTGAGAAGGATCTCACGAGGAGCATATGCGCCAAGCTCGCCGATGAAGCGTGTCATACGGTTCTTTCCCGAAAACGAAGTCACAGAAACGTAGCCCGTGGAAATATCGGCAAAGGAAACGCCGATGTCCTCATCGCGCACATAAACGGCGCAAATATAATTGTTTTTCTTTTCATCAAGCAGAGAGGATTCTGTCAAGGTGCCGGGGGTGATCATGCGCACAACATCGCGCTTGACAATGCCTTTGGCGCTTGCGGGATCTTCAAGCTGTTCACAAATAGCGACCTTATAGCCTTTTGCCACAAGCTTGCCAATGTAACCTTCCACCGCGTGATACGGCACACCGCACATCGGCGCACGGCTTTCCTCACCGCAATCTCTGCCCGTCAGCGTCAGATCAAGCTCCGCAGAAACGACTTTCGCATCGTCGAAAAACATTTCATAAAAGTCGCCAAGACGGTACATCAATATATACTCGCGATACTTATCCTTGATCTCAAAGTATTGCTGCATCATGGGTGTCATGGGGATTAGCCTCTCTTTTCTTTATATTTTTACATAAAAATGATAGGATTCATTTGGGAATCACACGATCTCGCCCCAAAGGAGGAAGGTCTGTGCTTTTGTGATCTTCACGTTGATAAACTTGCCGATCATGCTGTCGTCCCCATCAAAAAGAACGAGCTTATTGCCATCGGTTCTGGCAGAATATTTATCTTCATTCGTTTTGCTTCTGCCTTCCACAAGTACACGCACGGTGGTGTTTTCCATGGGAAGATTCTTTTCCAGCGCGATCTCATTCTGCACTTCGAGCAGACGTGCAAAACGCGCGCTTGTCACTTCTGCAGGGATCTGATTTTCCATTTCAGCCGCAGGCGTGCCTTCTCGTTTCGAATAAATGAAGGAATAGATCATGTCATAGCGAACTTCGCGCAAAACGGAAAGCGTATCTTCAAAATCCTCTTCCGTTTCTCCGGGGAAGCCGACAATGATATCGGAAGTGAGGGTAATGTCGGGCATTTTTTCTCGCATATAGCGAATCAGAGAAAGATAATGCTCTCTCGTGTAAACACGGTTCATTTCTTTTAAGATTCTATCCGAGCCGGATTGGATCGGCAGATGGAAATGGCGCGCGATCTTCGGATTTTCCGCCATCACGTCGATCAGCTCATAGGAAGCGTCCTTCGGGTGGCTGGTCATGAAGCGAACGGTAAATTCGCCCTCGATCTTACAGATGCGGCGAAGCAACTCTGCGAAATTACATTCGTCGCCAAATTCCTTACCATAGGAATTGACGTTTTGTCCGAGCAGTGTGATCTCGCGACAACCGGAAGCCACAAGCTCCTCTACTTCGCGAAGAATATGCTCGGGACGACGGCTTCTTTCTCCACCGCGCACATAAGGCACGATGCAATAGGTGCAGAAATTATTGCAGCCGTACATAATGCTGACCCACGCGCGGAACGAGCTTTCTCTTGAAACAGGAATGCCTTCAGCAACGACAGGCTCGCCCACGTTCGGGAAGAAAAAGCGTTTTTCTTCCGTCATGGTTCTGTGCAGGATCTCAGGCATACGCCAAAGAGATTCCGTGCCAAAAACAAAATCCACATAAGGATAACTCTTTTTGATCTTTTCGCTCATGCTCTTTTTGGAAACCATGCAACCGCAAACACCGATGAGAAGCGAAGGCTTTTTCGCTTTCAGGTGTTTATAGCCGCCCGTGATGGAGAGTGTTTTCTTTTCCGCATGGTCGCGCACGGCACAAGTATTGACAACGATAATGTCTGCGTCTTCCTCGGTGTATGTTTTTTCATAGCCCATCTCCATGAGCATGCCCATGACGCGTTCGCTGTCTGCCTCATTCTGCTGACAGCCATAGGTCACAACACACGCTTTGCGTGTCACACCGTCAGAGAGGATATTTTTTATTTTTTGAATGTAATTTTTTTGTTTTTCAATTTCGCAAGGCTCTGCTGTTCTTGCAGGCTTTTCGATTCTTTTTTTTATCATTTTGATTTTATCCTTTCTTTTTCGGCAAAGTCTGTCATCGGCCTTGCCACCAAAACATAAAACCCCATATTAATCCTATTATATCATATTTATTATAATATATTTTTCGCCGTCCGTCAACGAAATTTGAAAGATTTTAAGGATTTTTTTGTGAATACTCTTGACAAAACGCCATTTTCATGGTATACTCTGTAAAGTTCAAAGCTTTACACAAAGCTTGACACGGAGGAAATCCGATGTTCGAAAAAAATCTCAGACTCATCATGCTTTTTGACATTTACGGTGAGCTTCTCACCGAAGCACAAAAAACCATGTTTGATTTTTATTACAACGACGATCTCTCTCTCGCAGAAATCGCAGAAAACACGGGAATTTCCCGCCAAGGCGCAAGGGACAGCATCAAACGCGCGGAGGAAACACTTCTCTCTTATGAAAAAAAGCTCCGACTCGCGGAAAAGATCGACGGCATTCAGAAAAAATCCGAGGAAGCGATCTCGCTCCTCTCCTCTCTCAAAGACAAGCACCCTGCCGCTGCCGATGACCTTGATCGTGTTGCCGCGCTCTTCGGTTCCATCTCGTTGTAAACCT
Source organism: Eubacteriales bacterium (assembly GCA_045122995.1). Classification (GTDB taxonomy): domain Bacteria; phylum Bacillota; class Clostridia; order Oscillospirales; family CAG-272; genus QALR01. The sequence continues at coordinate 5,183 of JBGVIG010000271.1, forward strand.
TCCCCGAAAAGGAGGAGAATTTATGTTCCAAAACCTTCAAGAAAAGCTTGCGGAAGCTTTTAAGAAGTTTAAAAACAAAGGCACCCTCACCGAAAAAGACGTGAAGGAAGGCATGCGTGCTGTCAAGCTCGCACTCCTCGAAGCCGATGTTAACTTCAAAGTCGTACGCGAGTTTATAAACAAAGTCACCGAACGTGCCATTGGCAGTGAGGTTCTTGAAAGCCTTATGCCCGCACAGCAGGTCATCAAGATCGTAAACGAAGAACTCACCGCTCTCATGGGCGGCACACAGGCAAAGCTTCAAATCGCGTCCAAGCCCCCCACAGTCATCATGATGGTTGGTCTTCAGGGCGCCGGTAAGACAACTCACACCGGTAAGCTTTCCGCCATGATGAAAAAGCAGGGCAAAAACCCGCTTCTCGTTGCCTGCGATGTTTACCGTCCTGCCGCGATCAAGCAGCTCCAAATTGTCGGTGAAAAGGTCGGTGTTCCCGTTTATGCGGAAACCGATAAAAATGATCCTGTCAAGATCGCGAAAAACGGTCTTGCTTATGCGCTTAAAAACAGCCACGACATGGTGTTCATCGATACCGCTGGTCGACTCCAAATCGACGAAGCCATGATGGAAGAACTCGTCAAGATCAAAGAAGAAACCTCTCCCACAGAGATCCTTCTCACCATCGACGCGATGGCAGGTCAGGACGCAGTTAATGTTGCCTCTACCTTTAACGAAATGCTCGATATCACGGGTGTGATCGTGACAAAGCTTGACGGTGACACACGTGGCGGTGCGGCCCTTTCCGTTAAATACGTAACG
>JBGVIG010000272.1:0-7905 GCA_045122995.1 Eubacteriales bacterium
TCTGCGCGACGGAAAGAGGAAATGAAAAGTGGGATCAGAACAGGAACAAGCGCTCTTGCCCTTTCGATCAGATTTCCCGATTCAAAAGCCGCACCTCTCGCCTTTTGCGCATTGATGATCTTGTTGGTCTCTTCAATAAGCGTCGGAATGAAACGCAAAGCGATCGTCATCATCATCGCAAATTCATGCACAGGAATTTTAATTACACGCAAGGGGGAAAGAAGTCTTTCAATCGCGTCAGTCAAAGAGATCGGAGAGGTGGTATACATCAGAAGCAAGCTCGTACCGATCATCAAAAGCGCAATACGAAGCGACATAGCAACGGCACGGATCACACCTTCGAGATAGATCGTTATTTTTCCGATAGAAAAAAGCGCGATCTCCCCTTTGTTCCAAAAAACATTGATCAACGTCGTAAAGATCAAAACGATGCAAAGCGGTTTCAGGCTTTTCAAAATTGTTCCCACAGGAATCTTAGAAACAATGATCATGGAAATCGCAAGAAAGATCACCGCGGCATACCCTGTGGCGCCCTTTGCCAAAAAGATAAGAACAATATAAAGTACACCGAGAATGAGCTTGATTCTCGGATCCAATTTGTGAAGAAGAGAATTTCCGGGAAAATATTGTCCGAGTGTTACGTCTTTGAGCATATAGAATCCCCTCCCAACAAACGTTTGATTTCCGCTTTCGCGTCAGCAACCGTATAAATATCGGTGCGCACATCATAACCACGATTTCGAAGCTCGATCATCATTTTCGTGACCTGAGGCACGGAAAGACCCACGCTCTCAAGTACTTCGGCATTTCCGAAAACCTCGCTCGGCGTACCGTACATATAAGGCTTCGATTCATTCATCACGAGAATCTTATCACAATAGCGCGCCATGTCTTCCATGCTGTGGCTGATCATGATAACGGTGGAATCCGTTTTTTCACGGTATTCCGTGATTTTCGAAAGAATCTCATCGCGTCCTCTGGGGTCAAGACCTGCCGCCGGTTCATCGAGAATCAGAATTTTCGGTTGCATCGCCATCACACCAGCAATGGCAACACGGCGTTTCTGACCGCCCGACAGGTCAAAAGGTGACTTTTCAAAAAGATCTTCTGAAAGGCCGACAAGCGCCGCTGCGCTTTTTACTCTCGCGTCGATTTCTTTTTAATCAACTTTCATGTTTTTCGGTCCGAAAGCAATGTCTTTATAAACAGTTTCTTCGAAAAGTTGATATTCGGGATATTGAAATACCAAGCCAACGGTGAAACGAACCTCGCGAATCTTTTTCGGATTTTCCCAAATATCACGTCCGTCCACAAGAACCTTTCCATCAGAAGGCTTCAAAAGTCCATTCAAAAGCTGAGAAACGGTACTTTTGCCGGAGCCCGTATGCCCGATGATACCGGTGACGATCTTTTCTTCAAAAGAAATGTCAATATTATTCACAGCAACTTTGCAAAACGGCGTATTTTCGCTGTAAACATAGGATACGCCGCGGAGTTCTGCCGCGTTCATCAGTGTCCCGCCCTTTCTTTTAAGAAATTTTCGATGGCATCTGCGCCTTCCATATAATCCAGAACGTCGCAAGGCAGATCAAGACCGTCCTTGCGTGCCTCCAGCATCAATTCCGTGATCTGCGGAACGTCAAGACCTGCCGCCTTCACCGTGTCTACATGAGTAAATACCTCACGGGGCGTGCCGTCAAGCTTGATTTTGCCGCCGTCAATCACGATCACACGATCCGCGCGGATCGCTTCCTCCATATAATGCGTGATGTGCAAGATCGTTGTTCCGTAGTCGCGGTTCAGTTTTTCGATGGTATCCAGCACATCCGCACGACCTCTGGGATCGAGCATCGCCGTGGATTCATCAAAAATGATCACGTCAGGGCGAAGCGCGATAATACCTGCGATAGCAATGCGCTGTTTCTGACCGCCGGAAAGTTGATGCGGCGAATGTCTTGCAAAAGCTTTCATACCGACGATATCCAACGCCTCGTCCACACGGCGACGAATCTCCGCAGGTTCGACACCGAGATTTTCGGGACCGAACGCCACGTCTTCTTCCACGATCGTCGCAACGAGCTGGTTATCCGGATTTTGGAACACCATGCCAATGCGGCGACGAAGCTCGAAGAAATCATCTTCCGTGATTTTTTCAAAATCGAATTTTTCGCCAAAATAATAAAGATTACCCGAAGTAGGTGTAAGTATCAGATTGAAAAGCTTAGCAAGCGTACTTTTTCCCGACCCGTTATGACCAAGAATAGCAACGAAGCTTCCCTTTTCAATTTCAAGATTCATATTTTCAATGACAACGGTATTATCCTCGTCATCGTCATAAACAAAGCAAAGATTTTCAGCCTTGATCACTGTTTCAGCCATTTCTTTTATCCATGCCTTTCGTACCAAAGATTAGTGTTAAGCTCTCGTCCATCTCGCAGATGCGCCGCAAGGAAGAACGCCGCCTGTTTCGAACACAGGAAGACCGATCTCATCAGCTTCTACCGAACCACCGAGTTTTTTCTCCAATTTGAGTTTCAGAATATATCCCATCGTAGAGGGAGAAAGTCCCGTGGTATAAGAATTCACGAGGAAGAAAAGCGGATTGTCGGAAAGCACGCTCACAGCAAGCTCCACAAATTCACCAATTCCCTCTTCGAGCTTCCAAACTTCACCGGAAGGTCCTCTGCCGTAAGAAGGAGGATCCATGATGATGGCATCATAGCGAATTCCCTTTTTTGCCGCATACATCAAAAAACGAGTGCAGTCATCAACGTAATAATGAATATTGGCTTTATCAAGTCCGGAGAGTGCCGCGTTTTCTTTTGCCTGCGCAACCATATTTTTCGCTGCGTCCACATGGAAAACCTCCGCGCCTGCTGCCGCTGCAGCCATCGTAGCACCGCCCGTATAGGCGAAAAGATTCAGAACACGGATCGGTCTGCCTGCGTTCTTGATGAGATCGGAAAACCAATCCCAGTTAACTGCCTGCTCAGGGAAAAGACCTGTGTGTTTAAAGCCCATGGGCTTGATCTTAAACGAGAGCTCGCCGTAATTCACTGACCAGCTTGCGGGCACGTTTAGTTTCGTCCATGAACCACCGCCGCCTTCTCTTGTATAAATACCGTCCGCTTTTTTCCAAAGCGCACTTTGTTTTTCATTTTTCCAAATCACCTGCGGATCCGGGCGGCGAAGAACGTATCCCGCCCATTTTTCAAGGCGTTCACCGTCAGAAGCATCGCAAAGTTCGTAATCTTTCCATTTATCTGCTGTCCACATAATGTTAAATTCCTTTCGTTGTTATCAGTCAAGAAGAGATGTCTGTGTAGCGTTTGTGTTCGGGCGGTAAGGCAATCCCAAATGTTCGTAAGCCAGACGCGTCACGCAACGTCCACGCGGTGTACGAGTAAGAAAACCGATCTGAATCAAATACGGCTCATAAACGTCCTCAAGCGTGATGGCTTCCTCGCCGATAGTCGCTGCAAGCGTTTCCAAACCGACAGGACCACCGTCATAAAAACGAATGATCGTGCTGAGCATCAATCTGTCAATATTATCAAGGCCAAGCTTGTCAATCTCAAGCATACCGAGCGCACGGTCAGCGATCTCTGCCGTGATACTGCCATCGCCACGCACCTGCGCAAAATCACGTACACGCTTGAGAAGGCGGTTTGCAATTCGCGGTGTACCGCGAGAGCGGAGCGCGATCTCGTTTGCGCCGTCCTCGCTGATGTCAATGCCGAGAATGCCGGCACTTCTTTTGATAATGCGCACAAGCTCCGCCGACGTATAAAGCTCCAAACGAAGAAGCACACCAAAGCGGTCACGAAGCGGTGTTGTAAGCTGTCCCGCTCTTGTCGTCGCACCGATCAGCGTAAATTTTTCAAGCGGCAAACGAATACTTCTTGCGGCAGGACCTTTACCGATGATGATATCCAGCGAATAATCTTCCATTGCGGGATATAAAATTTCTTCAATGTTTCTTGAAAGTCTATGAATCTCGTCAATGAACAAAACATCGTTTCGTTGAAGATTCGTAAGCAGTGCCGCAAGATCGCCCTGCTTTTCGATCGCAGGTCCTGAAGTAATGCGAATATTCACGCCAAGTTCATTGGCAATGATGGCAGAAAGCGTAGTCTTACCGAGTCCGGGAGGACCGTAAAGAAGCACGTGATCCAAGGCTTCACCACGCATTTTTGCCGCTTCAATATATATTTTCAAGCTTTCTTTCGCTTTTTCTTGTCCGACGTATTCATCGAGCGTCTGTGGGCGAAGTCCGACGTCTATGTCCATATCCTCCGTGATGGCACCCGTGTCCATCACGCGTTCGTCGTCCGCAACGCTATCATAAACCGTGTCAATTTTCTTTATCATGTTGCTTATCCTTTCATAGCGTAAAGGTTTGCATTAAAATTTTGCCGCCATTTTGCGCAGTGCCGCCGTGATCATTTCTTCCAAAGAAAGATCCGCACCCACGCCTTTCAGTGCCGCCTGCGCTTCCGCTCTGGTATAGCCAAGAACCATTAGCGCAGTGATTGCCTCTTCTGTGTTGTTTTTCGGCGAAACGTCCGCAAAATCCAGATCGTCATCTGGTTCTGGAGCGCCCGTAGGAAGTGTTTTAGCGATTTTATCTTTCAATTCCAAAACGATTCTTGCGGCGGTCTTTCCACCCACACCTGGTGCTTTCGAAATCGCTTTGGTATCTCCCATGGAAACTGCAAGTGCAAACTTTTCAGGAGTCATGACGGAAAGCACCGACATCGCCCCCTTCGGGCCGATTCCGGAAACTGTGATCAAAAGTTTAAATGCCGCAAGCTCTTCTGTAGTATAAAATCCGAGAAGCTCCACGGCGTCCTCTTTCACGCTCATGTGCGTATAAAGGGTAACCTCCTCACCAAGGCGAGAAAGCTTTGCCAAAGTATTTTGACTGACAGAAAGCTTATATCCAACGCCGCCGCAATCAATGACAGCAGTCGTGGGATCTGTATAGACAAGTTTTCCCTTGAGATAATAAAACATAGTGCTTTTCCCTTTTTATTGTCTTCGTGTATGTGAAATTTAGAGTAATTTTTTCTTTTTTTGATTATAAAATTCTTGAAGCTTGGAGCCTCCGCAATGCGCGTGACAAATGGCAAGAGCCAAAGCATCGGCAGTATCGTCAAGCTTGGGTGCATTTTCCAACCCCAAGATCATTTTGACAAGTGTCATCACTTGTTTTTTCTCCGCTCTTCCGTAACCAACCACAGATTGCTTCACCTGCAAAGGCGTGTATTCACTAATCTTCAGTTGCTTTTTTTTGGCGGCAAGAAGAATGACACCGCGTGCCTCTGCCACCGCGATAGCTGTTTTTTGGTTGTTCGCGAAGAAAAGCTCTTCAATCGCCATTTCGTCCGGGTGGTAAGTGTCGATGATCTCACACATATCATCATATACCATGGCAAGGCGGTCTTCCACGTCTATACCCGCAGGTGTTTGTATCGAGCCCATGGCGATCGTCCGAAAGCGATTGCCACCGCGATATTCCAAAACCCCGTATCCTACGATGGCAATGCCAGGATCTATTCCAAGTATAATCATTCTTTGACCTCAATTGATAATATTTCAAGCGATGCTGTAAATACCGATTGCTGTCGTCTGCGGATATTCCAAAGCAAGATAACAGAAAAATCCGCCGATATTGGCATTTTTCAAACCAAAAACAATGGCAAACGCATTCGCACGTCCCGAAAAAAGAACGGGCAGTGCTTCCACAGATTCCATCGTCACGCCGAAATAGGCAGCAGCGTCAGCAATATCCGCAAGAGAGGAAAGATCCTCAAACGTGATCTTACATTCGTAAAGCGTATCCTTTTTCGTCGGCATATAAATACGCTCCCGATAGATCAAAGCAAAGGTCGTGCTGTTTTCTCCGTCGTCCGATTCAATCTCGCAGGTCATCACAATGTTCAAATCGTATTTTTCCAGTTGGCGGTAAAAGCTGTTTAATCTGCCGTCCGTTGTACTGTAGATCGGAATGATGGCGTAGGTAGCGTGCCCTGTGTAGACCGCTTCGCATGCATTTTGAAAATTATCTTCATAAACAGCGGAAACACCGCCGAGTTCTTTCGCGAAACGCTCAAATGCGCGCGATGCCTGACGGTTTCTGAGGAAAGCAACCTTTCTGTCACGCCCCGTGGGAATCGGATAAAGATCACCGAGAACCCATGAGATCATGTCCTCTATACTGTTTACAGCAGAATATCTCGCGATATGCCGACACAAACAAAGCGTTTCCGTTCTGTTGTTCTTTCTTTTAAAAAAGGATTCTTCTTCCCGATTTACGACATCAAACCATTCCGATCTTTTACCTCGTTCGAAGCTGTTTCGATAAATGCGCACGGCTTCGTCCGTGGTCAGGACTGCCTCCGTTACGTTGTCATAGCCGAGCTCTCGGCGGATCTGCAAACAGATCATGTCCGCGCGCTCTTTGATATGAGCAAATGATTTTTCTGCGGCAACCGCCATCTGCGCGGTCGTGCGATCGAGATTTTTTTCAATGGCCGAAAAAGCACCTTCCGAAGAAATGCGCAAGCCTATTTCGTTTCTTGTTTCCATATGCGCACGCCCTTTCTCAAAATTTTCTTGACAGTAAATTTAAATATATATAATAATATATCATATTCTCCCCGATATTGCAAGGGAAAACTTGTAAATTCACAGTTCCTTTGCATTTTTGTAAAAACCCGATAAAATTTATATTTACAAAACGCGATTTTTGCGGTATGATAATTAAAATCAATGTTTTTTCAGGAAAGGAAACGAAAATGAAGAGAACGATGACGATCGCAGGAAAAGAATATGGGACCGCTTGGCTTGCACCGATGGCAGGCATGGGTGACGCTTCCTTTCGCCGTATTTGCAAAGAGCATGGCGCGGATTATATGACAACGGAAATGGTATCCGCCAAAGCACTCTGCTACGGTGATAAAAAAACACCTTTTCTTGCCGCAATCCGCGGTTATGAAGCGCCCATTGCAATTCAGATCTTCGGAAGTGAGCCGGAAACTATGGCAAAAGCTTCTCAAATCCTGCTTGAACTTTCCGCCAAAAACGGAATGCTCCCCGCCGCGATCGACGTCAATATGGGCTGTCCGATGACCAAAGTTGTCAAAAACGGTGACGGCAGCGCGCTGATGCGCACCCCCGAAACCGCCGCCGAGATCGTCCGCGCAATGGTTGCTGTTTGCGGAGAAGTTCCCGTCACCGTAAAGCTTCGTCTTGGATGGGACAAAAATTCCATCAACGTTGTGGAAATGGCGAAACGCATGGAAGAAAGCGGTGCAGCCGCTCTTTGCGTGCATGCGCGTACCCGCTCCGAGCTTTATTCTCCCGGTATACACCCTGAATACATCAAAGCAGTCAAAGAAGCCGTCACCATTCCCGTGATCGGCAACGGCGATATTACATCTGCCCCGGAAGCAGAAAAAATGGTTCGCGAAACCGGTTGCGACGGCGTTGCTATCGCAAGAGGTGCTCTGGGAAATCCGTGGCTTTTTGAGGAAATCCACCAAGGAGAAAACTTCGTTCCTCCAACAAAAAAAGAGCGCCTCACCGAAGCGCTGCGTCATTTTGAATATATGATCGAAGATAAAGGCGAGCGTGTCGCCGTGGCTGAAAGCCGTGCCGCTATCGCATATTACACCAAGGGACTTGGCGGTGCTTCCCGTGTACGCGGACAAATGAACACGGCGGAAACTGCGGCTGAGATCATTCATATTCTCTCAGAATATATGGAATCCTGAAAAGAAAACTCCTCCGTGTCGAATACGGAGGAGTTTGGATTATGTTTTTCGTTTCTCCCTTTTTTCGATCAAATCAAAGATCAAACTGCCGTATACACTAAGAATCAGACTTTTTCCGATCTGTTCG
>JBGVIG010000273.1:0-1629 GCA_045122995.1 Eubacteriales bacterium
AACCGCCGAAAACGATGAGGAACTCGGATATTTCGCAAAAAAAGACGGTTGGCAGATCGTTTACCGTGATTTGATCGCATTCAGCCAAGCTGTGAAAAACGAGTATCCCGATAAGCCGTTTATCCTGATGGGACACAGCATGGGCTCATTCATTGCCAGAAATGCCGTCGCGGAAACGCCCTCGCTCTACGACGCTTTGATCATCATGGGCACAGGCGGTCCCAATCCGATCTCCGACATCGGTCTTGCGCTGACAACGGCGATCGCAAAGATCAAGGGCGAAAAACATCATTCCGCATTGATACAAAAATTGACGTTCGGCGGCTACAATAAGCGCACAGATAAAAAACACCCTTACGCTTGGCTCTCCTATGACGGTGCGCGTTTGAAAAAATACGCTTCCGATCCGCGATGCGGTTTCATCTTCACCGTTTCTGCGATGCACGATCTGATCCAAATGCAAAAAGAAGCCAACAGTGCTTCTTGGTTTGACCGTATGCCAAAAGAAATGCCGATCCTTCTCATTTCCGGGGAAGAAGATCCCGTCGGAAACTACGGCAGCGGTGTGCGTACCGTTTATGAAAAGCTGCAAAAGGCAGGTGCGAAAAACACCGAGCTTACGCTCTACCCCAAGATGCGCCATGAGGTTCTCAACGAGCTCGAAAGAGATCGTGTCTTTGGGGATATCCTCACATTTGTTTTGAAAAATATTTAAATAAATTTCTCAAATCCATGTCCCTTTTTCCCCCCGCGATTCGTTACACATATTAAGTTTTATTTTTTGACACAATAAAAGCGGAAAAAACTCGCAAATACGAACACTACGGGAGAAAATATATGCAAAATTACAAGATCATCACAGATTTCGGCTGTGATTTGCCCCAGCACATCACAGAAAATCTGGAAATCGAGATCATTCCAACCGCGCTCCACATCGAAGGAGAACCGAACGTTCTCTCGAACGAAATTGATATTTCTGATTTTTACGCAAAGCTTCGCGATAAGAAAATGATAAAAACCTCCTCTGTCAGCATTGCCGCTTTTGAAGAAAGCTTTGGCAGAGCGATGGCAGAGGGCAACGACGTGCTTTACATCGGTATGTCCTCAGGACTCAGCGGCACGTTCGGCGCGGCAAAAGTAGCAGCTGATACCGTTCTTTCCGAATACCCCGAAAGAAAGATCACCTTCATTGATACCCACAGCGGTTGCGGCGGTGAAGGCCTTGCCGTTTACCTCGCAGCCGAGAAAAAAGCCGAAGGCGCTACCTTTGACGAGATCTCTGCTTATATGCAGGACATCGGCAGCCGTGTCAGCTCATGGTTTATGGTCGATGACCTTTTCTTCCTCAAAAGAGGCGGCAGACTCCGCACAGCAAGTGCCGTTGTCGGTTCGCTTCTCATGATCAAACCCATCGTGGGCGTGAATGAGGAAGGCAAGCTTGTCGCAAACGAAAAAGCGCGCGGCAAAAAAGGCGCGATGGAAGCCCTCATCAAAAAGATCGAAGATCTTGGCGAAGATCCCAAAGAAAGCATCATCATGATCAGCCACAGCGATTGCATGAAAGATGCTGTCAATTTTGAAATGATGATCCGCGCGAAATGGGACGCAAAAGACATCATTACCACCGAT
>JBGVIG010000274.1:0-2443 GCA_045122995.1 Eubacteriales bacterium
ATCGTCGGCATTGGTTTTGAAAAGGCAGATATGATCGCGCGCGATCTCGGTATCCGTGAAAATTCTCCCGAGCGAATCGCCGCCGGTATTGCGTTCGTCCTTTCCTATAATATGAACCAGAATGGCCATACCTACGTTCCCCGTGAAAAACTGATCCCTGCGGCACTCGGCTTTCTTGGTTGCACAGAGGACGAGCTCGAGGACGAGCTTGAACGCCAGCTCATGCTGAAAAAGCTCCGTCATGCCAAGCTTGATGGCAGACAATGTATCTATTTACCCGAGGCATTTGAAGCAGAAAAATATGTTTGTGCAAAAATGGACGTTTTGCAGGAAACCGATAATGTGCTTGATGCAGGAAATCTTGATTTTCTCCTCGAAAAGATCGAGCTGGAAAACGGGATCCGTTATGAAAATCTTCAAAAACGTGCCATCACGGAAGCTGTTAAAAATGCAGTCTTTGTCCTGACGGGCGGCCCCGGTACCGGTAAGACAACGGTTGTGCGTGCAATCATTCGTATTTTTGAGAGCATGGGACTTTCCATTGCGCTTGCCACCCCCACAGGGCGTGCTGCCAAGCGTCTTTCCGAAGTTTCCGGCATGGAAGCGAAAACGATCCACCGTATGCTCGAGATGGATTTTTCTCCCGAAACAGGGAATACCTATCACCGCGACGAAAATAATCTTTTGGAAGAAGACGTCATCATCATTGACGAGGCTTCGATGATCGACCTCTTTTTGATGGAAGCACTTTTGCGTGCGATGCGTCCCGGCACAAGACTCATTATGATCGGCGACGCCAATCAGCTTCCACCTGTCGGTGCAGGCTATGTGTTCCGCGATATTATTGAAAGTGATCGCTATTCCGGTGTAGAACTGACACACATTTTCCGCCAGGCAAGAGAAAGCCTTATCGTTACGAATGCACATCTTGTCAATGGCGGTGAACATATTGATCTTTCCAAAAAAGACAGCGACTTTTTCTATCTTGCCACCGATAGCGATGAGAAAACCTCGTCTGTGATCGCAGGGCTTTGTAAAACGCGCTTGCCACGCGCATATGATATGACGGTCTTTGATGGGATCCAAGTTATCACGCCTTCTCGTAAAGGACAAAACGGCACAGAAATGCTCAATACCGTTCTTCAGTCTGCGCTCAATCCGCCGATGACGGGCAAACGAGAAAAGAAACTGAAGGATATTGTTTTCCGCGAGGGGGACAAGGTCATGCAAACGCGGAATAATTATGACATTCCGTGGAAGAAAAACGGCGTGGAAGGCTTTGGCGTGTTCAACGGCGACATCGGTATCATCTTAAAAATCGATCTTACGGAACAACTCATTCACATTGATTTTGACGGCAGAATGGCGGAATATGACTTCACAATGGCGGACGAGCTGGAGCTTGCTTACGCCATCACAGTACACAAAAGCCAGGGTAGTGAATATCCCATCGTGATCCTCCCGCTTTATCGCTATACACCCAAACTTCTCACACGAAATTTGTTTTACACCGCTATCACCCGTGCGCAACAGATGGTCATTCTCGTCGGTGACGGTGAGGTGGCGAACATGATGGTGGAAAACAATAGACAGACCAAACGCTATACGGGACTTTTATATTGGTTGACACAGTATGATTGATTTTTTGAAAGGCTTATTTTTCGTTCGAAAATGCACACTTTGCGGCGAAGTTTTGCAGAACGCAGACGGCGCGCTTTGTCCCAAATGCCGCTTGGAATTTGAAAAGCTTTTGCGCACACCCTGCGGCATTTGCGGCAAAAAACATCGGGATTGCCATTGTTTACCGAAAAAACTGCAGGGACAAGCAACACTGGGCGTGCATCTTTTTGCCTTTGATGAAGCGCTTTCGCGTAAGCTCATCTATGACCTCAAGCATAGCAATCATCGTCCGATGCGCCGCTTTTTGGCGGAACGATTGGCACAGATCCTTTCTGAAAACATCGACCTTTCGGATTTCACAGTTACCTATGCACCAAGAAAACCGAAAAGCATTCGAGAATATGGCTTTGATCAAGCGGAGCTTCTTGCGGAAGAGCTTGCAAAATGTTTGGATTTGCCGATGGAGGATCTTTTTTGTCATGCACGGTTTTCCAAGCTGCAGAAAAATCTCGGTGCCGCGGAACGCGCGGAGAATGCCGAAAAAAGCTATTTTTTGCGTGGGAATGCATGCGCGAAAACAAAAAGGCTCCTCATCGTTGATGACGTGATCACAACGGGGAGCACGATGGCGGCGCTTGCCGATCTTGCGAAAATGCTCGGCTTTGCGGAGATCGTCGCTGTGAGCGTGGCAAAAACGCCTCAAAAATAAAGGAGATTTTATGGCGAAACGAAAATTGAGAGAGCGACTGCTCGACATTCGCTATTATTATACATACGGACTTTTTGATCTTTTCCGAAAAAGAGAACGCGGTCTTCTCGCGAA
>JBGVIG010000275.1:0-1658 GCA_045122995.1 Eubacteriales bacterium
ATGATCTTGCCTTCACCGATCTCAAAGCCGAGCGTTTCCACTTCCTCGTGCATGCCCATGCCTTTTTCTACAACAGCGCCTGTCACGAAATAGTTTTTCACACCGTGTTCATGGAGATATGCCAAAAATTCCTTAGAGCCGTCTACGATGAAACGGTTAGGATCGGTTTTGGCAAGCTCCAAATTTTTATCACGGCAGAAACCGTTGAGCACCTTTTCATAGAACTTGAAAAGACGAGGGGTATGTACCGCAAGAAATTCTGTCATTTCTTTGGTATCGGGTGTTTCAAAAATCTCCTCACCGCGACGGATCATTTCGATCTTGTAACGGTTTTCTTCTTTGTCACAAGGAATGTCAATATGTCCGGCATCAATAGCACGGCGGATCGACCATTCCATCTGTGTCAGTGCGGAAAGACCTGCGGATTCAATGCAGAAGCTATCGGTTTCGGGAAGGGGCTTTGTGCCGGCGAGAGAAACGAGTTTTTTCACGTTTTCATCGCTGTCATAGCCTTCGGGGACACCGCCGTTAGACACGTAATCGAGAACGATGCTCATGACGGGCGGCCAATCGCGAATGAGGGAATGTGTACCGTCGATGTCATGGAACGCATAAAGAATTTCTCTTTCACCGAACGCGCCGACAACAGACGGAGAATTATTTTCAATAAATTTTACCATGACAGCGCTCCTTAACCTTCAGTTTTTTCATACTGTCTGGGTTCGGTGCAGAGCGCGAGAAGATCGTCAAGCTTTGCGGTTGCCATTCTTACGATCGCGTCACCTGCGCTGTAATAGATACGAACAGTGTTGTCATCTTCGAGAAGCATACCGCAGGGGAAGAGTGCGTTGGTTCGCATACCTTCTTCCAATTCCCAATAGCCTTCCGGAACCATGAGAGGCTTTTTGGACATACCGATCACCTTAGAGGGATCTTCGAGGTCGAGAAGAGCAATACCGATAACATAACGCTTTTTCCAAGCTTTTTCCCAACCGTTTTTGCCGCGGTTCGGATCTACGTCAACGGAATGGAAAATGATAAGCCAACCCTTATCGGTTTTGATCGGGGGCGCACCGGGACCGATCTTGTCATTGCAGTAAGGTACGTCTTCCACACCCATTACGAGTTTGGAGTTGCCCCAGTAAACAAGGTCGGGAGATTCAGAGATCCAAATATCAAAAACGTCGCCGCCGCGGGAATATACGGGCATGGGACGCTCCAAACGAACGTATTTGCCATTAATCTTTTCAGGGAAAAGAACCATGTTGCGATTTTCGGGAACAGAAATGGATTTGATATCAAAGTTTTTCAAGTCTTTGGTGGTTGCCATACCGCCGCAAACACCGTGCTTGGTGTCAACAGCAAAGCACATGCAGTATTCACCGTCAATCTCGGTAATACGGGGATCGTATACGCGCATAATTTCATCATCTTTCATGGCGAAGCAAGGTTCGGGATCGACTTTCCAATGGATACCATCATTGGAAAAAGCAAGACCAAGGTTGGTGCCTTCGAGGATCTGTTTGTCATAATCACCGATGTCGTTGCGGAAGATCATTACATATTCGCCGTTTTCACGCTTCAATACACCCGCGTTAAAAGTCAGTGCGGAACGATAAGGAACGTCTTTACGGGAAAGAATGGTTTCGGGGTAACGG
>JBGVIG010000276.1:0-1294 GCA_045122995.1 Eubacteriales bacterium
CTTTTTTCACAGAATGTCGTAGAGAATGCAGACCGTATCATCGACCTTGCGAGTGAGCTTCTCGATCACCCGAAAGCAGACACCGTGCTTCGCTCCGCTGCCATTCAGCTTTTGACGTATACTTATAATAATAAGGGTGACACGGCGACAGCGAAAAAATATGCGGAGATGGCGACGAGCTTCTTTGGTTGTCGAGAAGCACTTCTCAGTTCCGTTTTGGAAGGCGAGGAAGGCTGTCTTCATGATCAGAAATTTTTGCTTGATCTGATCGACGACGCGCATCTTTGTGCGCACGGGATCGTTGCTTTTGGCAATTATCCGCCCGAAAAAAGTATCCGTGTATGGAAGAGCATGATCCGTATCTTTGAAGCGGTCTTTGAGGACAGTGATTATGGCTTTTTTGCTTGCCGTATGAACGCGTTTTATTCCGAACTTGCGAAAAATTACGCAAAGCTTGGCGAAAAAGAAAATTGTCTTGCTGCCATTGAAAAAAGCGCGGACTTTGCCATTTTGTACGATACCGCGCCGGCATTTCATCACACTTCGCCTTTGATCGATCGATATGACTATGATCCGCGCCGAAGCGCGAAAAATTATTCGCATAATGATTCTTTTGAAAGATTAACAACACTCAAATATAAACGCTATGATTTTGTGCGTGATGACGCGCGTTTTCAGGCAGCTGTTCAGAAATTGGAGGCTGTGGCGGAATAATTTTGTGATTTTGTCAAAAAGAAGATCCCGTGTGAAATTCACACGGGATCTTAATTTTTCATATGTAATTATTTGCCTGCTTTGAGAAGTGCTTCGGTTTCTCTTGCGATCATGAGTTCTTCGTTGGTGGGGATCACAAGAACTTTAACCTTGGAGTTCGGAGTGGAGATCTCAACGCCTTCAGATTTCTTGATGGTTGCATAGTTGATTTCCTGATCGATCTCAACGCCGAGGTAGGTGAGATCTTTGCAAGCGCGTTCACGGAGCATGGGGTTGTTTTCGCCCATACCTGCGGTGAATACAATCGCGTCAACACCGTCCATAGCAGCAGCGTAAGAACCGATGTATTTCTTGGTCTGGTAACCGAGAACGTCTGCGGAAATGCGAGCGTGATCGTTGCCTTCTTTGATCGCATTTTCAACGTCACGGCTGTCGGAGGAAACACCGGAAAGACCGAGGAAACCACATTTTTTGTTCATGCAGTTGTCCATTTCGTCGGGTGTGTAGCCTTCTTTTTTCATGATATAGGTAACAACAGCGGGGTCGATGTCACCGCAACGTGTACCCATTTCAACACCTG
>JBGVIG010000277.1:0-1790 GCA_045122995.1 Eubacteriales bacterium
CTACAGATGAAAAAATTTTGATGGTCTTTTTCATTGGAATCCTCCGTTGCATTTTATTATCAATAGCAAAAAAGTAATTGCCATATATTACAATTATATATATATTGTCAAGTCCTTACAGCAAAAAACGCACCATGCATTTTTGTTTGCATGGTGCATTTAAAAAATTATTTCATTGTCACTTCAAATTCATTCGAAGTGGAAAAGCTGGTTTCGGAATAGATCTGAATCTGATAGCTATCCTCAATGGGCGCTTCAAGCTTCACACAGGTTCTTCCTCGGACAAGCTCGCCCTCGCTCAACAGTTCATAACGAGAGCCGTTAAAGACAGATATCTGATAGCGGCCTTTGCCTCTTCCCGAAAAAGCAACGTAATTGAACGGATAAATACCGCCGAAAGAAAGCGTTGCGGTTTTGCGGTCGGTGCTGTATTCTACGTTAGAAAGCTCAGATGCCATCAAATTTTTTCGTTCGGCAAGTGCTTCTTCATCGTTCGCGTCTTCAAATTTATATGTGGCAACAGAGCGCAGCACGGGAGGCTCTGCCGCAGAAAGGATTGTCAGACGAAGGTGCTGATACTTTGCTTCAGGGAAGCGAAGCGCACGTAGATGACCGATCGAAGTGGCTTTCGCAAGAAGTGTGACATTTTCACCGTCAATAGCTTCCAGCTTCCATTCTGCCACGCGTTCACCGGCTTCTAAAACTTCACTCGCGGTAAAGACATTAAATTTTTCCGCTTTTTTCAAAACGATGTCGATAACCGCAGTTTTGTTTGCCGAAGCATAGAATTTGTCTTCTTCTGCGGACAAAAGATTTTGTGCGCAAAGATTTTCAGAGAGGGAAGAATCCGCGGTGATGGCGGCATCTTCCAAGAAGTTTTTCGAGAGCATTTTTGTAATATGCTCATGAGAACGGATTGCGTTTTTTGCATCGGTATCACAGACAAGTCCTCTGCGATCAGGCGGGAAATTGAGAAGCATGATGGAATTTCTACCGATGGATTCAAACCAAAGTCGATTCAATCGGGAAACGCTTTTTACCTGATCATCTTGGCTTGCATGATAAAACCAACCCGGACGAATGGAAACGTCACATTCTGAGGGGATATAGCGATCCCCGCCAAGTCTGCCGGAGTTCAAGAAATTGCGTTCTTCGACTTCGAGATCGTGCGCGTTTATGGAAGCGTAGTGCAATTTTCCGGCGGTTCCGTTTTCGTTGCCTACCCAACGCATTTCCACATAAGGTGTTGCGCCCATGGAGCCAAAAATACAAGCTTTCGGCTGATTTTCACGAATGATGCTAGCCCAAAGTCCCCAATCGTATGGAGTTTCCGCGCTGCCTGCACCGTCCCACCAAACTTCATGAATCTCGCCGTATTCCGTCATCAGCTCAGTTAGCTGTTTTGCATAAAAAGCACTGTATTCGTTTGTGCCCCAGAAGGGCGCGTTTCTATCCCAAGGAGAAAGATAGACGCCTGCTTTGATGCCATATTTGCGGCAAGCGTCCGTAAATTCACGGATTACGTCGCCGTTACCATCTTTATAGGGGCTGTTTTTTACGGAATGTTCCGTATATTTTGAAGGCCAAAGACAGAAGCCGTCATGATGCTTTGCTGTAATGATTGCAAGATCGAATCCTGCTTTTTTGATAACCTCGATCCATTGTTCCACATTCATTTCTGTTGGATTGAAGGCCTTTTCCAATTCCGTGCCATTGCCCCATTCCGCATCAGTAAAAGTGGTGACGCCAAAATGAAAAAATGCTTTTTTCATTTCATAATGCGCAAGCTG
>JBGVIG010000278.1:0-2522 GCA_045122995.1 Eubacteriales bacterium
GTGGCAAGTACGATCTTCATTCCACTTACCGTCGGCGGTGGCATCAACACCGTGAACGACTTTGACCGTGTTCTCAAATGCGGTGCAGATAAGGTCAGCGTCAATTCGGGCGCGATCCGCAATCCCGGTCTGATCGAAGAAGCCGCGAAAAAATACGGCAGTCAGTGCGTCGTGATCTCTGCGGACGTAAAACGTGTGGACGGCGTGTATCGCGTTTTTGCTAAGGGTGGCAGAGAAAACACGGGCATGGAAGCGATCTCGTGGATCAAAAGCTGTGTGGAACGCGGTGCGGGGGAAGTTGTGCTCAATTCTATCGACACCGACGGCGTGAAGGGCGGCTTTGATCTTGAAATGCTTGCAGCGGTCTGTGACGTTGTGAACGTTCCCGTGATTGCATCGGGCGGTGCGGGTTGCATCGACCATTTTACGGAGCTTTTCAAGGCACTTCCCAGGGTGGACGCAGGACTTGCGGCTTCCATTTTCCACTTCGGAGAGGTGCAGATTTCCGATTTGAAGCAAAAACTTCATGAGGAAGGCATCGTGGTCAGAAGATAAAAACGATACTATGTTATTGATGAGAGGTAAAATACCATGCTTAATATTGATGAACTCAAATTTGATGAAAAAGGTTTGATCCCTGCCATCGTGGTGGACGCAAAAACGAAAAAAGTCCTCACTTTGGCATATATGAACCGCGAAAGTCTTACGGTTTCCATGGAAAAGGGACTCACTTGCTTCTGGAGCCGTTCCCGTGGTGAGCTTTGGCTCAAGGGGGAAACCAGCGGTAATTATCAGCATATCGTAAGCATCACTGCGGATTGCGATAAAGATGCGCTCGTTGTGATGGTGGAAAAGGACGGTCCTGCTTGCCATACAGGCGCAGATTCCTGCTTTAATGAAACCGTTTGGGAAAGTGAAACGCTTCACGAATTTTCTTATGAAGGTCTTATGAAGCTGATCGAAGGAAGAAAGACTGAGAAAAAAGAAGGCTCTTACACGACCTATCTCTTTGAAAAAGGTTTAGATAAGATTTTGAAAAAAGTCGGTGAAGAATGCACCGAGGTCATCATCGCTGGCAAGGCTGACGATAAAAAAGAAACTATCTATGAAATTGCTGATCTTGCATATCATGTAATGGTTCTTATGATCCAGATGGGCATTTCTCTCGAGGATATCCATAACGAGCTTGCTTCCCGTCATGTCATTGACCACAAGGTAAAACAGGAGAAAATGACAAAATGAGCAGTGAAAACAAAATGCGTGCGGATTTTCATATGCACACGACCTTTTGCGACGGCAAGGATACAGCCGAAGCGATGGTGTTAAAAGGCATTGAGCTTGGACTTTCTGTGATGGGCTTTTCTGTGCATTCGCCATTGACACGCGATTGCACATGGGCGATCCGTCCCGACAAAACTGCGCAATATCGCGCGGAGATCCATCGTTTGCGCGATCAATATGCGGATAAGATCCGTGTTTACTGTGGGATTGAGCAGGATTCATTTACGAATATTCCGCCTGTAGGTTACGATTATATCATCGGTTCGGCACATGCAGTTTATCGCGACGGTGTTTATACCGATGTGGATTTCAGCGCAGATGCTTCATGGGACGCGATCAACCGCTTTTATGATGGTGATAAATATGCCTTTGCTGAGGATTATTTTGCGCTTGTCGGTGATATCGTGGATAAAACGGGCGCTGACATCATCGGACATTTTGACCTTTTGAGTAAATTCCAAGATTGCGGTCTGGCTTTTGACGTAGAGCACCCTCGTTATGCTGCCGCTTGGAAAGATGCCGCAGATAAGCTTCTTAAAACAGGTGTGCCGTTTGAGATCAATACCGGGGCAATCTCCCGCGGATACCGCAAAACGCCTTATCCTGCGCCTGAAATCCTTCGATATATCGCAGATCACGGCGGTAAAGCTGTCATCAACAGCGATAGCCACAGCACAGCGGCACTCGGCTGTTCTTATGATGCGGCATATAAGCTTGCCAAAGAGATCGGAATTCCGCTTGTGAATAAGATCAGAGATATTGAATTTTAACCCACTTTTTCTTTACGAAAAGAAAAGAGCGGAGCCAAAAGAAACGAGTTGCTTGGTGCCTCGAATTTTATTTTGGGAAAAATTGCAGAAAAAGATGCATGACCGAAGTCATGCATCTTTTGTTATTTATTGGGGGATTTCTATTCCTGCACGGTTATAAAGCGTGGTAAAGAACTTGAAGATGGGACCGTAGAAAGGATAGGGACTTCCCACGTCCTCGTGGGCGTGTTCTTCACAAAATGTTTTAAGGTCGCGATAGAAAGCGTCATAATCAGAGCCGTTTTCTGCCGGATAACCCTCGTCCTTGCGAAGCGATGCCCAAGAAAAGTTATAAATAAATTCGTCAAGTACGGTTTTCATATCGACGTATTCCACCGTGCCTGTACCATCGCCGTTCGGAATATAATTGACACCAACGCCATTCTCGGTGAGTCCGGGGGTATAATCAAGCTTCCAAAGCTGACCGTCAAG
>JBGVIG010000279.1:0-7612 GCA_045122995.1 Eubacteriales bacterium
ATTGGTCTTTGCCAGCTCATAAAGCTTGCGCGTATTTGAGCTTTCAAGTCCACCCACAACAAGCATCGCATCACATTTCTGTGAGAGCGTCTCGATTTCCTTTTGTCTAGTTTCCGTAACACTACATATTGTATCAAAAAATAATCCGTTTGTATATAGTTTTTCGAGAAATTTTTTGCTTTTTTTCGAATCCGCTAAACTGTGTGTCGTTTGTGACGCAAAAATGATCTTTTTGGAAACACTCTTTTGACAAGCACCTCGTGAGAAAAACGCCATGACTGCCTCTGCGCTTGGAAAAATGTGAAAATCGCCTTGGATATAGCTCGAAATGCCGATCACCTCGGGGTGATTTTCGTTTCCCATGAGAACGGTAAAGGTATCCTCGCTTGTGTTTTCCTGCATGATCTTATAGATCTTTGCTACAAACGGGCAGGTCATATCCATGATCTCGGACGCAGGATTTTTTTCATGAAATGCGGCGAGCTTTTCACGAATCTCGCGTGTGACACCATGCGTGCGGATCACGAAAACAGCGTTTGCAGGGGCGTTTTTCAAAAGCATGTCCACTTCATTTTCACTTGCGATGGTGACGCCGTTTTCGCGCAGACGGCGGTTCACGTCGGGATTGTGAATCAGAGAACCGATGGTGAAAATGGGCGGGTGATCCGACGGTTTTATTTTTGCGAAGACTGCGTCCACGGCGCGCTTGACGCCGAAGCAAAAGCCTGCGTATTCGGCAACTTTAATTTGCATTTTCGTTCTCCTTGCCAAGCTCACAGATCTTTTCGAAAACATAACGGGAAGCCGCGCGGTATTCCATGATGGTGCCTTTGGTGAAACCGAGTTCTTCATACAGGATGGGCTTTCCGACGATTACGGTGGTTTTGCGGAATAACTTTAGTTTATGCCCTTTTGTCTGAATATATACAGGCAAAATATTACTTTTTCCGCGGAAAGCCATCATACCGATGCCGCTTTTTGCATCATCGGGGTTTGGTTCTTTGCCGGGCATACGGGTGCCTTGGGGGAAAACGCCGAGATATTTACCTTCTTTGAGGATCTCAATGGAATTCGTGATGGATTGCAGATCTGCTTGACCGCGGCTGACGCTAACGGTACCGAAAGCACGCAGAATTTTAGCGAGAATCGGATTTTTGAAAAGTTCTTTTTTTGCGAAAAAATAAATTTGACGTTTTAAGTTGACAGCGATCAGAAAAATGTCGTGCATGCTGATGTGGTTGGCACAGATGATGCAGGGACCTTCCGTAAGTTCATTTTCCAAGCCCTTTACTTCCATGCGTAAAAAAAGCTTATAAAAGGGTTTCAAGAAGATCTGCAAAAAGCGATACATTTTCGTCATGACGGGAAATCCTTTCCTTTTTTGTTTTTGGATAAGTTCAATTTGTTTTTTTCTGAATGATCTGAATGGCGCGCGCTACCACTTCATCAAAATCACCGGAATTATCGAGGAAAATGGCGTCATTAGCAGGAATGGCGGGTGCAACGGCGCGTGTGCTGTCCTCGTGGTCACGTTCAGCCATGGTGCGCTCCACTTCTTCCAGCGTGATGTTTTCGCCTTTTTCGAGAAGTTCGCGGTGGCGGCGGCGCGCACGTTCCTTATCGGAAACCGTGACGAAAAATTTGACGTCGGCATTCGGCAGGATAACGGTGCCGATATCTCTGCCGTCCATGATCACGTTATTTTCTTTTGCAATATTTCTTTGCAGATCGAGAAGAAACGCGCGAACGGCGGGAATGGCAGAAACCTTGGAGGCATAGGTGGAGATCTCGTTGGTACGGATCAAGCCGCTCACGTCTTCGTCGCCGAGAAAGATTTTTTGTGCGCCGTCGATGAATTTCAAAGAAATTTTGATTTTGGGCAAAAGTGCGGTGACGGCATTGATGTCCGTAGGGGCGATATCGCGGCGGCGAACGGCAAGACCGATCGTGCGGTACATCGCACCGGTATCCGTATAAATATAGCCGAGTTTTTTTGCAAGTGCCTTGGCGAGGGTACTTTTTCCTGCGCCGGAAGGACCGTCAAGAGCAATGTTTATCATAAATTATATATCCTTTCTCATACTTAGTCTGCGTAGAACGCCGCTTCTGCCGCTGCCATAGCGCTTGCGAAGGCGATCTGCAAATTAAAGCCGCCTGTATAAGCGTCAAGATCCATGACTTCGCCTGCGAAATAGAGGTTACCTGAGCATTTGGAGCGCATGGTCTGCGGTTCGATCTCTTTCACTTTCACGCCGCCGCTGGTGACGATGGCTTCCGAAATGGGGCGAAAGCCTGTGATCGTGATGGGGAGATTTTTGAGCGTTTCCGCGATCTTGCGACGTTCTTCTTGTGTGATGGCGTTGACCTTTTTATCGGCAGGGATTCCGCAAAGCTTTGCGAATGGCTCACGAAGCTTAGAGGGGAGAAGTTCATCGAAAATGTTGATAAAGTTTTTATTTTTTGCTTTTTCAAAGTCGGAAAGAAAACGGCGGTCAAGTGTTTGCATATCAAGTGCAGGCTTGAGGTCGATGTTTACGGTGTAGCGTCCTTTTTCCATCGGGCGCAGATGTGCCGAGGCGGAGAGGATTACGGGACCGCTGATGCCGAAGTGACAGAAGAGCATCTCGCCGAAATCCTTGTAGATAACTTTGTTCTTTGTGTTGTCCATGACGGAGATGGCGATATTTTTAAGTGCCAGCCCTTGTGTTGCGGGGCAAAGCTTATCGTCTGATGTCAGTCCAACGAGAGAGGGCGTGGGAGGGGTGATGCTGTGGCCGACGGATTCCGCAAGGCGATAACCGTCGCCGGTGGAGCCTGTGCCGGGGTAAGACACACCGCCTGTGCAAAGGATCACGGCATCAAAGCCCATATACGTTTTTTTCTCGGATTTGAGTCCAACGATGTATTCGTCATCGTTTTCAATAAATTCCGTGATGCGGTCGGTGATGATGTGAACACCGTTTTTCAGACAGTATTTTTTCAGCGCAAGCACCACGTCTACCGCATTATCCGATGCAGGGTAAACACGTCTGCCGCGTTCCGTTTTCAGCGGAACCCCGAGGCCTTCAAAAAATGCCATCGTATCCGCAGGAGAAAAACGATTGATTGCGGAAAAAAGAAATTTTCCGTTTGCTGTCACATTTTTGATAAATTCATCGGGTGTGCAATCGTTTGTGACGTTGCATCTGCCTTTGCCTGTGATGCCGAGCTTTTTACCAAGCAGGGTATTGCGCTCAAAAAGCGTGACATCGGCGCCGAGCTCCGCTGCTTTGCCTGCGGCGGTCATACCGGCCGCGCCGCCGCCGATGACGGCGATCTTTCGCTTATCCATAGAGGTCGTCCTCCTTTAGTTTTTGTTTTGGGAAAGAAATTCTTCCGCTTCTTCCATTTCAAAGAAAAGTTCATCGCAGCGCGCGTCGATCTCGGCAAGACGTGTCGAGATTTCGGAAAGGCGAACGTAGTTCGTTGCTGCGTCGCCGTTCATTTCTTCTTCGAGTGCAATCTTTTCTTCATCGAGCTTTTCGATCTCTGCTTCCGCGCGCTCGATGCGTTTTTCTGCTTTGCGGATCTCTGCCGCAAGCTTTTTGTTTTCCATGTATTTTTGCTTGTTTTCGGATTCTGTTTTTTCTGCTTTTACGGTGACGGTTTCGATCTTGCGTTTTTCTCTGAATTCGAGATATTCATCGAAGGTGCCGTGATAATCATAAAAGTCACCGCCCATATCAAAGATGCGTGTTGCAAGCTTTTTCATGAAATAGCGGTCATGAGAAACGGCGATGATCGTGCCGCCGAAGGCAAGCAAGGCGTCTTCCAGTGCTTCACGGGACGCGATATCAAGATGGTTTGTCGGTTCGTCGAGAATGAGCAGGTTGACTTTGGAAAGGATCATCTTGCAGAGCATGAGTCTTGCTTTTTCACCGCCCGAAAGCACGGAAACTTTCTTCTCGATATCTTCGGCGAAGAAAAGGAATCCCGCAAGTGCGGTGCGGATTTGAGTAGCAGTCAGCTTTTCGTGCGCGCTCCAAAGTTCTTCAAGGACAGTATTGTTTTCGTCGAGTGTGCGCTGTTCCTGGTCGTAATATCCTGCCACAACGCCCGTGCCGTATTCGATGATACCGCTGTCGGCTTCTTCATAGCCGCCGAGGATTTTGATGAGCGTGGATTTTCCGCAACCATTGGGACCAAGGATCACGACGTGGTCGCGTTTTTTGATCATAAAGGAAACGTCGGAAAAGATTTTTCGCTCACCGAAGGATTTGGCAAGGTCGTTGACCTCCAAAACATCGTTGCCGCTTTCTGCCGCCTCCGCAAAGGCAAGACGGATACTGCCGGGTGCATTTTCGGGCGCGTCCACCTTTTCCATGTGTTCGATCTGCTTTTTCTTGCTGGCGATGGTGATATAGTTGTGCTCCTGACCGAAGTGAATCTGCGTTTGAATGATGCCCTCGATGCGAGCGATCTCCTTTTGCTGGAGATCATACATTTTCTGCTGGCGCGCTTTTGATTCTGCTTTTTGGCGCGCGAAGGCGGTATAGTTGCCTGTGTAGATCGTGGCTTTTGTATTTTCGATATCGAGAATTTTTGTTGTTGTGCGGTCAAGGAAATAGCGATCATGCGAAACGAGCAGGAGCGTTTTCGGATACGCGCGCAGATGCTCTTCGAGCCAATAGAGCGTGTCCGTGTCGAGATGGTTTGTCGGTTCGTCAAGAATGAGGATATCAGGCTCCACAAGAAGCAGTCGCACGAGCGCCAGACGTGTTCGTTCACCGCCGCTGAGGGTGGATATCTTTTTTTGCTGTTCGCTTTCGGGAAAGCCGAAGCGTGTCAGCATCGAACGAATGCGTGATTTGTATTCATAGCCGCCGATCTCGCGGAATTTTTCCGTAAGATGCGTAAATTCGGAAATCAAGCGCTCATATGCTTCATCGTGCGTTGCAGAAGATTTTTGTTCGATCTCCGTTTGCAGAAGCGCAAGTCTTTTTTCGATGCGCTGACATTCGGGAAAGGCATTTTCCATCTCTTCAGTGAGCGTTTGTTCGCTTTCCAGCATCGCGTTCTGTTCAAGCATGCCGACGGTGGTACCGCGGGAGATGAAAATATTACCGCCTGTCGGCTCCACGGTGCCTGCGATGATGCGAAGAAGCGTGCTTTTGCCTGCGCCGTTGACGCCAACGATGCCAAGACGGTCGCCTTCGTTGATGGAAAAATTTATTTTTTGCAAAATGATATCCGTGCCGTATTCCAGGTGGATATCGCTTACACTAAGTATCGTCATGATAATTTTTTATTCTCCGAAAAAGTTATTCATTATCTTATTATACATCGGATCTGGCGGATTTGTCAATTTTATTATAGAAAGTTACGAAAAAACTGTCGAATACAGATTGTAAATGTGAGATTTTAATGTTATAATAAAGACAGATATTGATACAAATGCGTAATATATAATAGATAACAACGGAAAAAGGAGTTTGTATGATAAACAGAGTATTTTTGATGGTCATGGACAGTTTTGGCGTGGGACACGCAAAAGATGCCGCAAAGTTTGGTGATGAGGGTGCAAACACGCTTGCGTCTGTTGCTTCCGTGGATGGATTTTCTGCACCGAACCTTGCACGTCTTGGACTTTTTCATATTGACTATACGCCCGATATGGCAGAGGGCGTGGCTCCCATCGGTGCTTATGCCAGAGCAGGCGAACAGTCGAATGGCAAGGACAGCACTATCGGTCACTGGGAGATTGCAGGCATTCGTTCAGAAGATGCTCTTCCTACTTTCCCTAATGGTTTTCCTGAATCGTTTTTGAAAGAATTTGAAAAACGCACGGGCAGAGGAATTCTTTGTAATAAGCCTTATTCGGGAACTGACGTTATCAAAGATTACGGTAGGGAACACGAGAAAACGGGTAAATTGATCGTTTACACTTCTGTGGACAGTGTTTTGCAGATTGCCGCACATGAAGATGTTGTTTCTGTTCCTGAACTTTACAGCTGCTGCGAGATCGCACGCGAGATGCTGACGGGAGATATGTGCGTCGGACGCGTGATCGCTCGTCCGTTCGTTGGCGGTTGGCCCTATATGAGAACTGCACACAGACGTGATTTTTCCGCGGTTCCGCCCAAAACCACGTTCCTGGATCTTTTGAAAAATGCGGGACTGGACACTATTGCTGTCGGTAAGATTCTTGATCTTTATGCGGGCGTTGGCATCACGGATTCGCATCGCAGCAAGAGTAACGAGGACGGTATGCGTATCAGCTCGATGTTGCAGGCACGTGATTTCCATGGCCTTTGTTTTGTGAACTTTGTGGATTTTGATACTGTTTACGGTCATCGCAGAAATGCCGAGGCTTATGCAAAAGCCGTGATGGATTTTGATGCTTGGCTTGGCACATTCCTTGATGGTATGCGCGATGACGACGTTTTGATGATCACCGCCGATCACGGCTGTGATCCGAATTTCCGTGGCACTGATCATACAAGAGAAAATATTCCGCTTCTTATTTACGGAAAGGATATCAAACCGGGCAATCTTGGTTATTTGGAATCGTTTTCGGATATTGCGGCAACGATCTCGGATATGTTCGGCGTGCCGTACGATCTGAATGGAAAGAGCTTTCTTTCCCGTGTGAAATGAGGTTTTTATGATCAATAAAGAAGAACTTATCCGCGCGGCAATGGAAGCAAGAACATTTTCGTATTCGCCGTTTTCGGGTTTTGCCGTCGGCGCGGCACTGCTTTGTGAGGACGGTACGGTCTACACGGGCTGCAACATTGAAAATTCTTCGTATTCTCCGACGCTTTGTGCCGAGCGATGCGCTGTTGCCA
This sequence comes from Eubacteriales bacterium, assembly GCA_045122995.1. Taxonomy (GTDB): domain Bacteria; phylum Bacillota; class Clostridia; order Oscillospirales; family CAG-272; genus QALR01. The sequence goes on from JBGVIG010000279.1 coordinate 6,828, forward strand.
AAGCGGTTTCCGAAGGGAAGAGAAACTTTCTTGCCATCGCGGTGGCAGGCCCTGAAGATGGGCACACAACTCCGTGCGGCGTTTGTAGACAGGTGCTTTATGAATTTTGCGATGAAAGTCTTACCGTACTTTGCGCGGGGACGGAAAATGATTATTTGGAAACAACTTTAGGAGAACTTTTGCCGCGTGCGTTTCGCCTGTAGGATCTTGTTTTTGATGTTGACTTTTGAAAGAATTTCGGGTATAATCATTTGAAAAATACTCGGAAAGGTTTGCATTTTCTATGAAAGATAAAAGTTATTCCTCAACGATTTTCGCTTGTTTTATCGGCTATGTCGTGCAGGCGATCATTGTTAATTTTGCGCCTTTGCTTTTCGTCACCTTTCAGACGAGTTATGGCATTGGGCTTTCCAAGATCTCTTTTTTGATCACTTTACTTTTTGGTCTTCAGCTCTTTGTGGACTGGGGCTCTTCCTTTATTGTTTCTCGCATCGGTTATCGCAGAGCGGCTGTTGCCGGACAGTTTTTTGCGGCGGCAGGACTCATCTTGCTTTCCTTTTTGCCCGAGGTGACTGCCGATCCTTACGTCGGTCTGCTCATCTCCGCGACGGTCTATGCCATCGGCAGCGGGCTGATTGAGGTCATCGTCAGTCCGATCGTGGAAAATTGTCCGACAAAACGAAAAGCAGCGATGATGAGCCTTCTTCATTCTTTCTATTGTTGGGGACAGCTTTTCACGGTGCTCATTTCCACGCTTTGCTTCGTGCTTCTCGGTATTGAACATT
>JBGVIG010000280.1:0-8044 GCA_045122995.1 Eubacteriales bacterium
GAGTTTATTACAATCTCTATATGTCCCTGTTTGCAGGTATCGCTACCTAAGACAAAAAAGAACCTCCGCGGAGGTTCTTTTTTGTTTGTTGGAGCACTGCCCCAAACTCTGCAATGGCGCCGCCCTTGACCTGCCAAAGGGACGTATCCCTTTGGAATCCCAATAAAGAAGAAAAATCGAGTTTCTCCCAACTTGCGGTTGAAAAACTTTCCGAAAGTCCCAAATAATGCGTTATTGTTTCTCCGTCTTTTTCATGCTACAATATAGGCGTAGCTACGAAAAAGATTTTTTAAGGGGGTCATTGTTATGACAGATAAACTCGCAAAACAAATTCTTTTCCTTCGCAAACAAAAAGATATGACACAGGAAGAACTAGCAAATGCGCTTGGCATTTCCGGGCAAGCCGTCAGCAAATGGGAAAGCGCGCAGTGCTGTCCCGATATCGCACTTTTGCCGAAAATCGCAGCACTTTTTGAAGTTTCCATTGATGAACTGATGGGATACAAGCCCGTAGCAAGCGAGGCAGATTATTTTCTCGGCATCAAAAATAAAATCGAATCGCTTCCCCGTCATGAAGACCGCGCTTTCGCGCTGCGCATGGCAAGAAATCTCCACGCAGTCCTCTTTTTGAAAGAAAATGATGATGGTCCGAGAACGTGGAATGCAGAATCGGTTATCGAGAAGGCAAGCAAAGGCGAGTGGGGGTATTCCTGCACGAATGTCCCCGAAATGACATCTTGCATGTGGCAGGGTTCTCTGTTCTTTTCGGATAATAAAAACTTAGGACTCCATAATGTGCATATCAAAAACATCACCTCTGTTCTGAAAGCTTTTGGCGATATGAGAAGAATGAAAGTCGCCACCACGCTCTATCGTCTGACCGTTCATGAAGAAAATACTTATATCGCCGCAGATACCATTTCACAAAAATGCGGCATTTCGACAGAAGCGATCACGGAAATTCTCGAAAATGACTTCGCTCCTTATCTTAGCGAAAAGGTAGAAAACGGCATCTCCGTATACCGCTTTGACGGTCAGTATATGCACATCATTCCCATTCTCTCCATGTTTTCTGTATAAAGAAAAGTCCCCTTACCAAAGGGGACTTTTTCATGCAAAAATGCCGCAAAAGCGTTTTGAAAGATTTTAAAAGAAACTTTTTGCAAAAAGTTTTCTTAAATAGGGTTTGGAACGGCGTCCCAATACTCAAAGAATATCAAAGGTGAAATCAAATTCCTCGTCAAGGAAGATATATTTTTTGGGAAGCATCGGACCGCAGCTGTTCGAGCCAACACCGTTGACACGGTAGTTGATAAGAACGTGTGTTGTATCATCGGGAACAAGATCGTGATTATGAGTAACTTCGGTGAGCGTTTTCTGCGTATAATGCAAGGCGGAAAACTCAAATTTTTCGCCTTCAAAACGCACGTTCGTACCCCAATCGGTCGAAAGAGAAGCAAATTTCGCGCCATAATGGTTGCCGCAATCCTGCGGTTTGATCATCGGTTCAAATTCATCGGTCACCGTAGAACGATAAACGCCATATTTCGCATGATCCTGGAAATCCAGATACGATGAACCGGGGCCTTTCGCAAAATATTCCAAACGCTCAAAGCCCGGCTTCAAATCAAATCCCATGGCAAAACGAGGCACTTGCTTCACCTGATTTTCGGGGTTCAATTTCGCATGGATCGAAACGGTCACACCGTCCGCACGCAAAACATATTGCATTTTCAAATTATAAATCGGGAAACGAGAAGCCACCGCAAACATTGCATCAAAGGAAACGATGGTTTCTTTATCGTCCGCCTTCACATCAGAGGAAAGCACGTGCAAGCCAACGCCCTCGACAAATTCCCACTTCCAGTTTGACGGATTAATTTTTCGGTCATTATCAATCGGCGCACGCCATGCGGTAAAATAAGTAGGATTTGCGAGAATTTCCTCACCTGTCTTCTTAAAGCTTATGATCGAGCCTTTCGCGCGGTCAACGGTGACGGAGATCTGCCCCGAAGAAACAGTGACGTATCGACTTGTCACATCGGTAAGGATCTCACCGCCCATGCGCGCAGTTTTCACACCGAGTACTTCTGTTTTTGCTTCGAGCTGTTCAAAACCTGCTTCATAGCCCGCACCGGCAAATTTTTCGTCTTGTTTATAGGTCACGGAAACGTTGACATAACAAGGATATTCACTCGTTTCGGGAATACCTTCGATCTTCGTGGAGATGCTTTCATGCGGCTTCGCATCAAGAGAAACCACACCGCTTGCAAGGATCTTAGTGCCGTCCACGACAGTATACTTTGCATCAAATACGTCAGCCGTGTTGACAAAATCAAGCATATTGATAGCGGTCAACATGTCGCCTTCCAGCGTAAAGCGGACAGGGCGCATCACTTGCTTGAGTTCCAAAAGCCCGAGGTGCGGTGTACGGTCGGGATAACAAAGACCGTCCGCACAGAAGTTATCGTCATGCGGATATTCTCCGTGGTCACCGCCATAGCAATAGATCGGTTTTCCGTTTTTCTCACCTTTATAGATCGCATGATCTGCCCATTCCCAAACACAACCGCCGCAAAGGCGAGGATATTTGTAGAAAAGCTGCCAGTAGTCTTCCAGACCACCGGGACCCATACCCATCGCATGTGCGTATTCACACAGATAAAACGGGCGTTTTTTACCTTCTTCATTGATGCCCTCACGCTCCACGAGCGCAAGCGACGGATACATCATGCTTTCCACGTCGACACATTCGTCGATGGGTTCCTCATGTGTTTCAGAGAAACGACGCACAGATGTCGTACCTTCATAATGGATCAGACGTGTTTCGTCGATCTCACGGATCGCCTTTGCCATTTCGCGATGATTTTCACCGAAGTGGCTTTCATTACCGAGCGACCACATAATAACAGAAGGAGAGTTGATATCTCGATGAACAAAACGCACCGCGCGATCAACGTAAGCGTCACGCCAAAGCGGATTATTCGAGATCTGATCATGAGGCGCTCTACCCTTATATGCATGCTCTGTGCCATGCGCTTCAATATCACATTCATCGATAACGTAGAAGCCCAGTTCGTCCATCATTTCGATGGTTTCGGGAGAAGGCGGATAGTGAGAGGTGCGCACACAGTTGATGTTGTGCTGCTTCATCAAGCAAAGCTCTGACCAAACTTCTTCGGGCTTCATGGTGTAACCCGTTTCGGGGTGTGTATCATGACGGTTAACACCTTTGAGTTTAACGGGAGCACCGTTCACCAAAAGCACACCGTTTTCATCAACGGAAACTTCGCGGAAGCCAAATTTGCGATAAATGTATTCTCCGCGGAAGCCGAGCAAAATGCCGTAAAGATAAGGAGTTTCCGCTGTCCAGAGAAGCGGATCCTTGACATAGGTCACTTCTTCGCCATCAGGGGTAAAGAGGCGCACTTCCATTTCCTCGTTGCCATCGTATTCATCGGGAAGCGTGAGATTCACACCCACAGTACCGTCGATCTTTGTCACGATTTCAAAATCTTCAATATGCACAGCAGGACGGGAAATGATGTAAACATCGCGGAAAATACCGTTGAAGCGGAAGAAATCCTGATCTTCGATATAGCTGGAATCGCTGAAGGTCAGCACAGCCACGGTGATGCTATTTTCACCATCATGGAGAAAATCGGTAATCTCAAATTCAGACTGAATGTGCGAGCCTTTGGAAAGTCCCACATACTGATCGTTGATATAAACGATATATTCAGAGCAAACGCCCTCAAACATGAGATAGCATTTTTCGCCCCCGGGTCGATAAAACGTGCGGCGATAAACACCAACAGGGTTTTCCAAGGGAATCTGCGGCGGCTGATACGGCATCGGATAATTGACGTTGGTATACCAATACTGACCATATCCATGATTCTGCCAGCAGGAAGGCACGGGAATGGTTGCTGTATATTCCACATCCCACACATTTTCAGGCAGGTCACAAACGGTTTCATAATAGCAAAAAGCCCATTCACCGTTCAGCATCGTGATGCGATCGGACATACCACGTCGCATCGCCGCTTCCGCAGAGCCGTAAGGAACGAACTGCGCACGGGGTGCCAATCTGTTTTCGCCGACGATCTTAGGATCAAAATTAAATTTTTCGAACATAGTTGCCTCCTTGGATATCGTTATAATTCTATCATTTCGGGATCAAAATCGTCCCGTTTGTCTTCTTCTTTTTCAGGAATACCAATCGACGCACCCTCTTTTCGATAGACATCCGGAAGTCTTTTTGTGCCATTCGACTGCAAAACGATGCCGAGCGCTGTGAGATACGCACGAATGATCTCACGGGGTGTGATCATCGTGTCCGCACCTGTGCGTGCGAGCATATAATAGAGAAAATCGCGCATTTCCGCAGGAGTGACGTCCGGCCCACCATAAAGGCGAACAAAAAGCGAGGTCACACGAGCGATAAGTGCCAAAAGCTCATCGTCCGAAAGGCGTGCCAAACGCATGATCGGTCCAAAAAGATGGTTTCCGCCTGTGATGGGTTCTCCGCCAAACATCGTATCCACAAGACGCGAGCGGAGTGCCTCATAGCTGAAAAGTCCGCGGCGTGTATCCTCAAGGAACTGCGGCGTGCCTGCGAAAATGATCTCAAGTCCCGCAGCTTTTCCCTGCAGCGTATCATTAAAGATGGAAAGGATCTTTTCGTAATTATTCTCGCGAGAAACACGATTCGGGATCTTATAGAGGTTGACACATTCGTCGATGAAGACCACAAGACCTTTATAGCCAATGCGGCGAACGAACGCTGCGATGAGTTTGATATAATCATACCAGTTTTCATCATTGATGATACCCGAAACGCCAAGTGCTGCACGTGCTTCGGTTTTGGTGCCGTATTCACCGCGCAGCCAACGGAGCGCATTGCTCTGCCCTTCTTCATTTCCGTCACGCCAAGCGCGATAGTAAAGATCAATGACACGAGCAAAATCAAAAGCGCCGATGCCTGTTTCGATCTCATGCAAAACGCCATAGATACGAGCAGAGATCTCCTTTTCAAAACGGGCATCTTCGGGCAAAATGCCACTTGCCGTCACCTCATACTGCACATCGGAAAGCCATTTGGAGATGACGCCCGCAAAAGCACCGCCGTCAGGATTTGCCTTGGAGGAAAGATTTTTCACAAGCTCACGATAGGTCGCAAGTCCGCCGCCGCCCGAGGAAGATAGTCTTCGTTCGGGAGAAAGATCCGCGTCTGCTGCCACAAAGCCGCGTTCGATCGCGTAGCCACGCATAAGCTGAATGAGAAAGCTCTTGCCGCTTCCATATTTACCGATGATGAACCGTGTCGCGGAACCACCCTCGGCAACGTTTTCCAGATCGTGACAGATCGCTGTGATCTCCGCGCTTCTGCCAATGGCAATATAAGCTGCGCCCGTTCTCGGCACAACACCTGCCGCAAGCGAAGAAACGAGCGTATTTAAGATTCGTTTCGGAATTTTTTGAACACCTGTTTCCAAAGGTTCATTCCTCCTTGTTCAGTACATTTATGATCTCGTCCGCATAATCGGAAACGAGCGTAAAATCTTCTTCCAGAATGATATCGCCCATTTCGTCCATGGCGATCTCATTGATCTCTCCCGCAATACGCTGGGGCATTTGCGAAAGTGTGCGGCAATATGCCGCAAAATCGCCCTTCACTGCATGAAAAACAGCGTTTTTCAGCCGTGGATCCAGCGCAAGCAGGAAAGCAAAATCGCCGTCCTCCTCACCTATAGGCGCATCGAAAGCAAAGGCTATCTCAGAAACTGCTTGAGGCGTTTCTGTGGGAATCGAAACGCTCACCGTTTCGGGTGCCGCAAGCGCGATTTTTTCTTCGGCAAAAGATTCTTCCTCAGTTTCCAGAAGCTCCGCCGTTTCCCAAGCCGCCTCCTCGATGGCGAGCGCGCGCTCGATGTCGGCAGGGCCTTTGTTTTCGGGCTCGTAAAGCGCCATGTAGCTTTCTTCCTCCTCCGGCTGTTTTTTGCGGTGGGAGGTGGCACTATCAGGATATATCGCATCAAAATATTCATTCACCGCGCGCTTGATCTCGTCATCAATTCCGCTTGGCGAAAAGCGGGATTTGATCGAAAAAGCGGCACGGATCCGATTTTCACAAAGCTTCGCCGTTTTGGAAAGAAGCTGGCGAAATTCATAGGATCGCTTCAAAGGGTAGACCAAAAGCTCGATCCGATATTTTTCTGTGCGGCAGACCACCGCCCCCGAAAAGCTGTCCCGAACAAGACGCACAGGGATGATGCCGTATTTCTCCAAATTCGGCAAGATCACACGGCACACCGCATGAGAAAGTGCCGCCGGCATATGCATATCATACGCATCTTGACAAGTGTCATAATATTTGCTCTTTTTATAATCATAAGCACAGACAGCGGCGATCAGCGCCGGCGTCACTTTGTTTTTTTCCAAGAAAAATTCGGGAACGGAAACTTCACCGATCGCATCGGCAAGAAAATCGGAAAGCAACGAAAAATCAAGTGCCACACGATGGATCACACAATAATCACAAAGCCATTCCCCGAAATATTTATCCATATAACGATATTCCGCGCGATAAGTTCCCCAAAGTCTTGCAAGCATTGCCGCGCCCTCTTTGGGTGGGATCTTGTCGGGAAGATTGATGATCTCATACGCCAGGAGGAAAACATAACTATTATCCGATTTCAGACAATTTCCCTTTTTGAATTCCGCACGCCAATAAAGATAATATGCCATCTGCGAGGAGGTCATCTGATCATATTGCGGCATATAGGAGAAAAAATACACGTATTCACAAGGCGCATGCGTGCGATCAAAAAAGCGGAGCGCATCACTGCGGAATTTTCGGTAAAAGCTGAAATCCGTCGGCCATGGCGTGATCTTCACACGGCGGATAAAATCACTCTCGGGAACGTATTCTTTCCCCTCCGGTGATGCTTGTGTTACCGTTTGGCGCGGCGGAATTTTTGCACCTATATCATGTGCGGTATCTCCCGTCGGAACGGTCACCGCTTCCGTATCGGAAAAGACGGGAGCTTTTCGACCGGGCTTTTTCTTTTCGGGAAGCATATCCGCAATATTCCAAAAGCTATCAAGATCTTCTTTTTTCGAGATTGGTCTGTCGTTTGCCATGAAAAACTCCTCCTTTTCCGATTGTTCTTTATCTATATTATTGTACCATAAAGCAAAACCGCTGTCAATAATGGCACGATTTTATTGCCTTTATAAAAAATTTTTCAAAAAGGCTATTCTTTTTCCTATTTTTGTGGTAAAATATAATTGTATTATTATTGCTTATTGAAAGCAAAACCATCAAAAGTTTCCGCCCGGCGGAAAGAAAAGGAGGCACGCTTATGCCGAAATACAGAAGAGCAAGAATCAACGACGAAGTCGCAAGAGTGCTCGGCGAAGCTTTGCGCGAAGTGAAAGATCATCGCGTACGTGACGCACTCATCACCATCACAGGTTGTGATGTTTCGGGCGATCTCAAGTTCGCAAAAGTTTATTTCTCCGTTTACGGAGCAGAAAGAGAAAATATCAAGGAAATCAAAAAAGGACTTTACAGTGCCGGCGGTTTTCTCCGCCATGCCATCGCGGAGAAGATCAATCTCCGTGAAACACCCGAACTGACATTTGAATATGACGACGCTATGGAGCGCGGCGCGCACATTTCCGAGCTTCTCAAAAAAGCCGCTGTTCCCGAAGAGATCGAACCCGCGAAATCCGAAGAGGAAGCGCAGGACGAAACGAATGAATAATATCTCCATTTACAGCATTTGCAAAAATCTCATGCGCCATGATAATTTTCTTGTCTTCACGCATGAAAATCCCGATGCAGATACCATCGGTTCTTGCTTTGCCCTTGTAAATACCCTTCGATCTCTCGGCAAAAAAGCTTATCCTGCAAGCGGTGATAAGATTCCTGCCTCGCTTTGCTTCATGACAGATGGCGAGCGGGAATTTCACATCGAAAACACGCCCGCAGATTTCAAGCCTGAATATTATATCAGCGTCGACGTAGCATCAGCGG
>JBGVIG010000281.1:0-1221 GCA_045122995.1 Eubacteriales bacterium
TCAATACAAAATGAATTTGATCAAGATTGGATTGAAAATTGCATATTATAGAAAGTTGCAGGGTATGACACAAGAGGAACTTGCGGAGGCTTGCGGCTTATCTCACGGTTATATTTCTCAGTTGGAAGGACCGGGGAGCTATTTTTGCCCTTCGCTGAAAACTTTGTTTATGATTGCTGAGGCTCTTGGTACTACGGTATCAAAACTGACGGATATTGACGATTGATGCAAATATAGATAAAAAAGCACTTATGTTTTTGACATAAGTGCTTTTCTTATTAGGAGAGAATCAGATGGTTTCTTCTTCAAAGATCGTTTCGATCTTTTTCTCGCAGACGTTAGGGGAATACGTCCATTTGTCGATGTGAGATGCTGTCTGCATATAACGGAAATGCGGATCGGCAACCGGGGCATGATACGCATCGACTAGAACGAGCTTGACTTTCATCTTTTCGGGAATGATGTTTTTTATGTAAACGGCGGCGCGCTGTCCCGGTTGGATCCCTTCACGGAATTCTGCAAGACCGGCAAGGTTGGGCGTCAGCTCCACAAAAATTCCATAGGGCTCGATGCTACGCACGATGCCTGCTACGGTTTGACCAATCTCAAAATTTCCCACGTTTTCTTCCCATGTGCCGAGAAGTTCTTTGTGAGAAACGTAGATGCGTGCGGTGTCGTAATCAATGCTTTTGATGACAGCTTTGATGTGCATGCCTGTGTAAAAACGATCTTTGGGGTGAGAGATGCGGGAAACGGAAATGCAATCAATGGAAATGAGGGAAATGATGCCGCAACCGATATCCACAAAAGCGCCGAAAGGCTCCAGATGGGTTACGCGTGCGTCAATGATATCACCCGGAATCAACGTCATGAGAAAATTTTCAAGACAATCCTTTTGTGCGGCGCGTCGGGAAAGAATTGCAATTTTTTCGCCATCTTGCATTTCAAAACCAAGGATCTTGAATGCGACGGGTTTTCCAACGCGTGTGATGACGGCGATATCTTTGATCTCTTCGCCTGAGAGCGGAAGAAGTGCTTCTTCTTTTGGAATTTTACCTTTCATACAGCCAAGATCCACATGGAGTGAAAGCTCCGAATCACAAAGCGTGGCAGTGGCTTCTAAAATTTTGCCGCTTGCTGCGGCTTTTTCAAGGGCGTTGGGGGAATAAAAACATTCGCGGTTATCTGCAGTTCCCATCAATAATCCTTCGGGTTTATACA
>JBGVIG010000282.1:0-1655 GCA_045122995.1 Eubacteriales bacterium
ACATATCTTTATCCCCTTATCATAAGCATAATCTTTACGTTGATTGAAAAAGACGAATTCTAGATTACAAATTCGTCTTTTTATTTTAACTCATTTTTTGTGAAAATTCAATAGTTTTTTTGTAAAATCGTCCAAATTTAAATCAAACGAATCGTACAAACTATACCAATGAGGATATAAATCACCAAAAGAGCAATCATCACGTATGCAAATGCTACGGGCAAGAGCACAAGGATCACACCCGCGATAAGAAGAGCCGCTGCCATAACAAGCGCAAGAATGCCACCGATCTTGCTGGGCAAGCGGTAAATTTCTTTACCGGAAATCACAACCGCACCATTTTTCGCACGCATTGCCAAAACAAGCAAAGTAATTACCAAAACGGGCAAAACGAATACGAGAACTTTCGAAACGTAAGCAATAACAGTTTCAAAAGTATTGTATGTCTTTGCGGACGCATAATAAAGGAAGAATGCATCGGCAATGGCAAAAGCAGAAATATTCTTGAATTCTCTCTTGAAAACATTGTAGATCACAGCGAAAAGAGAAACCATGGCAAATGCCACTTGATATTTCACGTTTGCATTATGGATATGACGGTAAGTCATGCAGATCAAAAGCACGGGAATCAAAAAATATGCAATGCCGACACTGGTAAATACACGGCTGCTTTCGTCGATCTTTTTTACGCGGTGCAAATAGATAAGTCCTGCAACGACAGCGATCAAAAGAACGGCTGCGATCCACTGACCGACGCCAAGAACGTAGCGGAACTTGCTCTCATTTACAAGACGGAGTCCTGCAAAGCCAAGGATTGCTGCACCGAAGATCGCGAGCAAACGGTAAAATTGAATATCCTCCTTGGGGATCGGGGCTTTCTGTGTTTTTTTGATATTTTTGTCACTCATACTAAATTCCAATCTCGGCGGTAAAATTTTGGGATATCAACGCTCGTCCGACCACCGACGGACAATCTCTCAAATGGAAACCTTTTCTGTTCGGTTCAAAGCTCAAATTCATAGGTGATGGCAGAAAGAACAAATCCGGAAGCAGTTTCGCTTCGGAGGATTCTGTTGCCAAGTTTTGTGGAAGCGACCCCGTATTCCGCTGCCAAAGCGATTTCTTGCGGTGAATAACCTCCTTCGGGACCCACAAAAAAACCAAGCGTTTGCGTTTTTTGTTCAGACAAACGGCGAAGATATGATTTGAGAGAGAACGATTTTTCGTCCTCATAACAAATAAACGCCTCCGTATTTTCACACGCCTTCACAGCCTGCGCATAGCTCATATGCGCAAGGATTTTCGGAATGATACCTCTTCCGCATTGCTTTGCAGCCTCTTCGGCAATTTTTCCGAGTCTTGTAAGACGCTTTTCCTCGCTTTTGGCATCGGGTTTTACGATACAACGCGAAGAATATACGGGAACGATCTCGCTGACACCGAGTTCCACAGCCTTTTGCACGATGTAATCAAATTTATCACCCTTGGGCACGGATTGATAAAGCCTTATCCGAAGCGGGGATTCCGAAACGGAAGCGTGAGCGGCAAACGTTCTTGCCAAAACGGTCTGTCCGTCGAAATCTTCGATCTCGCAATCATATTCCATTCCCGCGCCATCGCACACGGTGATATGCTCACCACGCCGCATACGGAGC
>JBGVIG010000283.1:0-4476 GCA_045122995.1 Eubacteriales bacterium
TCTTTCCAGGGGCAGAGATCTGCTCAAAAATTTAATAGACGGGGAGGAAAGCTAATGTTTGACAGCAAAGAGATCGAGGCATACCGAGCGATTTCGGCGCCTGCAGATCTTAGACAAAAGGTTTTGTCCTCCTGTACGGAAGAGATGAAACCCGCGAGAAATTTTTCTCGTATGATCCGCACGGTATCGACGCTTGCAGCGTGCCTTGTCCTTGTCACTTGTTTTTCCGTTATGGCACTTGGAAATTTTTTCGAAGCAGACGCTTTTATTTCGGGTGAAATGATCACAGAAGAAGCGACAGTCTTCGCTGAAGAAGAGGCCATGCCCTTGAGCTTGGACGCGAGGACACTTTCCCATGTGGACGTTCCTATGACGCTTGAGATGAGAGGAAAAACGGAAATCACTGTTTCCGACGGCGTCCTCTTGATTCTTGATGACACGACAGATGAAGTTTTGGAAACCGTATCTTCCGGAACGGCTTACAAAACGGACAAAACAACTGCTTTGATCTGGACGATCAGCGCCGATGCGGAACAAAAAAGCTTTGAAATGACGATCAAAAGTCTTTTCAATACCGAAGTCATCACGCTCACCTATGAAGAAACCTTGGGTGAATGGTTGATCTTCAAAACCAAATAAAAACAAAAATTAAAAAACAAAAATCTAAAAACAAAAGGAGAACACTCATATGAAAAAAATCATCACTGCTATGCTCGTTGCAGCTATGGTACTTGCATTCGCTTCCTGCGGCAACAGCGCAAAACACCTCGATCACACTGAAAACTTTGAATCTGCAAACACTGTACTTCTCGGCGCTTACGATGCTTTCGCTGAAGCACTTGCTCCTTCTTTCGATATGCCTGCTGAAGACGTAAAAATGGCGTTCATGGGCGGTTACTACAATGAAGATGATATGAACACTATGACTCAGGGTCCCGGTGCGATCCCCACTACCTACGAAGGTATCACCAGCATCGCGCTTCTTCCCGCTGAAAACGTTGCTATGGTTGACGGCGCTTCTCTCGTTCACCACCCCATGATGATGAACTTCTTTGTTGGCGCTGCTTTCCACGTTGCTGACGTTGCAAACGTAGACGCTGTTGTAGAAGCTCTCAACAACAGCATCAAGAACAATCAGTGGGTATGCGGTCAGCCTGAAAGCTACGCTGTTATCAAGGTTGGTTGTTATGTTGTCAGCATCTACGGTTTGAATGACAACGTGAACGCTCTCCGTGACGCTGTTACCTCCACCTATGGTGAAGGCGCTACTGTTGTTTACAACGCTGCTCTTTAATTTTTACACATCATGTAAAGCAAAGGCTGTCCATATTCGGGCAGCCTTTTTCAAAGAATTTTAGACGAAAGGAATTAAGATAATGCTGTTTTCCAGTATCCCTTTTCTGTATTATTTTCTTCCTGCCGTGATCTTGCTCTACTTTGCTGTTCCCAAAGTGCTGAAAAACTTTGTTTTGCTTGCGGCGAGCCTTGTTTTTTACGCATGGGGCGAACCGAAATACGTGATCCTGATGGTGATCTCGATTTTGCTCGGCTATGTTTTGGGACTTCTCATTGAGCGATTCCACGGTACGAAATGGGCGAAGCTGTTTTTGGTGCTTTCGCTGATATCAAGCCTTGGTATGCTCGGCTATTTCAAATACGCAGACTTTTTCATTGATAACTTTACGTCACTTTTCAATATGGTCACGGGCAGCTCCGTTGTCGCACCGCTTTTGCATATCGCGCTTCCCGTCGGCATCAGTTTCTATACCTTCCAGATCCTCAGCTATACGATCGATGTATACCGTGGGGAAGTGAAGGCACAGCGCAATCCCATCAGCCTTGCGGCGTATATCTCTCTTTTCCCGCAGCTTATCGCGGGTCCGATCGTTCGTTATTCCACTATCGCGGAGCAGCTCGAAAGCCGCACCCACAGCTTTGATAACTTGGCGCTCGGTATGCGAAGATTTGTTCTCGGTCTTGGTAAGAAAATTTTGATCGCGGACGTGCTTGCGGAATTTTGCGCAAACTTTTCCGCTTCCGAAGAAAAATCCGTTCTTTTCTTCTGGGCGTATGCCGTAGCATATTCTTTGCAGATCTATTTCGACTTTTCGGGTTACAGCGATATGGCGATCGGTCTTGGCAAAGTGTTCGGCTTTGATTTCCTTGAAAACTTCAATTATCCCTTCATTTCGGGCAGCATTACCGAATTCTGGAGAAGATGGCATATGTCGCTCGGTACTTGGTTCCGCGACTACGTTTATATTCCGCTCGGCGGTAACCGTGTATCCAAGCTCCGCGGTCTTTTCAATATTTTCGTGGTCTGGATGCTCACAGGCTTCTGGCATGGCGCTTCCTGGAACTTTGTTTTCTGGGGACTTTATTTCGCACTCTTCCTTCTCATTGAAAAGCTTTTCCTTTTGAAGCATCTCAAGAAGATGAAGGTCTTGAATCACGTGTACGTGATCTTCCTCATTTTGATCAGCTTTGTAATCTTCAATTCCACAGAAGGACTTTCTCAGCTCTTTGGTACGGTAGGTGGCATGTTTGGTGCAGGCGATGTTCCGTTTGTTTCCACAGAAACGATCTACTACCTCAGAAGCTATGGCGTTGTCTTCCTTCTCGCACTTGTCGGCTCTACCCCTGTCATTAAGCTTGCGATTACCAAAGTGCATGAAAAGAAGGTTGGCGAAAAGATTCTTAACGTTGTTGAACCGATCGTGCTTGCGGCACTGCTTATTGTGATGACGGCATATCTCGTGGACGGTTCGTTCAGCCCGTTCCTGTATTTCAGATTCTAAAAAGGAGGATCGTTATGACAACAAAAATTAAAAATATTGTGGTTACCATCGTGATGGCGGCACTCTTTTTCGGATTTTTCTTTGTTTGTTTGATCAAACCTGCTGATGCGACCTCCGAAAGTGAACGTCGTGAACTCGAGCAGTTTCCTGAACTTTCCGCTTCCACACTTTTCAGCGGCGAATTCATGTCGAAGTTTGAAGACTATACGCTCGATCAATTTCCGCTCCGTGATGGCTTCCGCACATTGAAAGCATATTTCTCTCTCTATGTGATGGGCCAGCAGGATAACAACAATATCTATGTGGAAGACGGTTATGCGGCACAGATCGAATATCCTTTGAACGAAGGCTCTCTTGATCATGCGGCAAAAAAATTCAAAGAAATTTATGATCGTTATATCAAAGGTAAGACGGAAAACGTATATCTTACCGTAGTTCCCGATAAAGGCTATTTCCTCGCGGCTGAAAACGGCTATCTTTCCATGGATTATGAAGCTTTTATGCAGAAGATGCAGGAAAAGACCGATTTCATGGAATTCATTGATATTTCGGAACTTCTTTCCTTGGAGGATTATTATAAGACGGATACCCACTGGCGTCAAGAAAAAATTCTTGACGTGGCACGCAAGATCGCCGCACAGATGGGTGTGACGCTCACCGCGGAATATGAAGAAAAGCTTCTCGACAATCCTTTCCACGGTGTTTATTATGGTCAGTCTGCACTTCCGCTTCCTGCAGAAGAGCTTCGCTATTTGACAAATGATATCCTTGAAAATTGTATCGTATTCAATCATGTTTCCGGTAAGGAGATGTCCGTTTACGATATGGAAAAAGCTTTTGGCAAAGATCCTTATGAAATGTTCCTCGGCGGTTCGCTTTCGCTTATCACCATTGATAATCCGAACGCGACGACCGATAAAGAACTGATCATTTTCCGCGATTCCTTCGGCAGCAGCATCACGCCTCTTTTGATCGAAGGTTACGCAAAGATCACTGTTGTTGACGTAAGATATGTGGAGAGTTCCAGACTCCATCTCTTTAAGGACGTTCGCAACGGCGAAGCTGTTCTTAACTTTGAAAACGCAGACGTGCTTTTCCTTTACAGTACTCTCGTTCTTAACAATAGCAATACCATCAAATAAAAGAAAAATCCGACCTTTGAAAAGGTCGGATTTTTTTATGTGATTTTTATTTATTTCAAAACGTCTTGCCAAACGTCGCCATTTTCTGTGGGATAAACATAATGTTCGCTGAGATGCTCCTCCAAAAAGACACGGAGCGTGGCGGCCATGCCATCGGCAAGTGTTGCCATGGTCGGCAGATCTGCAAGCTTTACCCAAAACACGTCACCTTCGTTCGAGGAGGTGAGCGTACCACTGAAGCATTTTGTTTTGTAAAGATAAACGATATAGCGCGTGCCGTCCTCCAAAAACCATTCTTTGATGCCGCAAAGTGTGAGATCCCACGCGGTAAGTCCCGTTTCTTCTGCGATCTCGCGGATCGCGGCATCAATGATCAACTCACCCTTTTCGACGTGTCCGCCGGGAAATGTGATGCCGGGCCAATTTTTCTTTTTTCGATCTTCGACAAGAACATTTCCGGCATCGTCATAAAGCATGCATAAGTTGGCTAAGATACAGGATTCTAGCTTTCTCATAAAAATACCTCTTTGAAAAAT
>JBGVIG010000284.1:0-6762 GCA_045122995.1 Eubacteriales bacterium
GCCCGTCGGCGTTTGCTCGATCTTTACTTGTGTTGAAGAATGCGCAAACATCCCCGTCCGCAGCATTTTTAATAAAAATGATATCCCAGATTATGAAATTCATGCCGCTCGCGATTGTCCCATGTGCAAAGCAGGTATGAAGCTCGACGGTCTTGTCAATAGCCACGGCATTTCGCAGTTTTAAGCATAAAAAGCATCTTTCATATTGTTTTAGGATAACAAAAAAGCTATCGAAAAAAAACTCGATAGCTTTTTATTTTGTATTCAGCGATTAAAGTGCATCGCAAAGTGCGGTATATTCAAGACCAAGGCTTTCTGCTACGTTAAGATTTGTGCATTTGCCGCCGCAAATGTTAACACCGTTTGCAAGACCTGCGTCCATTTTCACAGCTTCCGCAACGCCATTATCCGCAAGCATCAGACCATAGCGAAGCGTGGAGTTTGTGAGTGCAACGGTGGAAGTATACGGAACCGCACCGGGCATATTGCCAACGCAATAGTGAACGATACCATCTTCAATATAGATCGGGTGATCATGAGATGTAACATGAGAAGTTTCGCAGCAACCACCTTGGTCGATCGCGATATCAACGATAACAGCACCCTTCTTCATAATAGAAAGATGTTCTTTGCGAATAAGCTTGGGTGTAGAACCGCCTGGGATCAAAACAGAGCCGATCACAAGGTCAGCTTCTTTCAAAGCTTTACGGATATTTGCTTCGGTGCTGTAAAGTGTAGTAACGGAAGCGCCGAAAATATCTTCAAGATAAGCAAGTCTGTTTGCATTCACGTCGAGAAGCGTTACCTGCGCGTCAATACCGACAGCCGCTTTTGCCGCATAAGTACCTGCAACACCGCCACCGACGATCACGATCTTACCGCGTTCCACGCCGGGAACGCCGCCAAGAAGGATACCACGTCCACCAAAGCCTTTTTCCAGATATTTTGCGCCTTCCTGAACGGAAAGTCTGCCTGCGATCTGGCTCATCGGGCGAAGACAAGGAAGGTTGCCTGCGTTGTCGGTGATGGTTTCATAAGCAATCGCTGTCACGCCTTTTTCAAGCAAAGCGTCTGCAAATTCATGGTTTGCCGCAAGGTGAAGATAAGTATAAAGGATCTGACCTTCTCTCATGTAGTCATATTCACATTTTTCAAGCTCTTTAACTTTTACGATCATATCTGCCGCCGCAAAAACTTCAGCCGGAGTCTGCAAAATGATCGCACCTGCATTTTTATATTCTTCATCGGAAAAGCCCGCGCCTGCACCTGCGCCCGTTTCCACATACACGGTATGACCCTTGGCAGTATAGGCAAGCACGTTATCCGGTGTCAATCCCACGCGATATTCGTGATTTTTCAGTTCTTTGGTTGTTCCAATTTTCATAGTGTGCTCCAATCTGCGGTACTCTTTTTTCAGGGAAATACCGCAATATATATAATTTTTTAAATATTATCCATAATACAAATAATATGGTATTATCATATCATAAATCATAAAAATTGTCAATCCCAAAAACCAAAAAATGTAATTAAATAACATTTTTTTGAAAAAAGTTTTGAACCAATCTTACTCCTGCTCGTACCTATATATAGATAAAACGATTACACAGAAATCCAAAGAAGTTTCGCTTCTCTCGGGCCATTAAACGCAAGTGAAAGCTTTCCGTCCGTGATGCGAATCTGCTCTTTGGTATCTTCATCAGTCAAAATACAAGCATTGGCAAACGGAATTTTCACGGTTAACGTATCTTTTTCGCAACGTTCACCGCAAAAGGCAAGAAGCACTCCCTTTTCTGTTTCGGGATCAAAAAAAGCGTACGCCGTAAAATCATCATTTTCCTGTTCACTGTGCCAAGGTGTCAATGCGTAAAAATCCTTCAGAAGATACGGATTGACCTTCTTCCATTCACGTAAACCAAAACGTAAGATATCAAAATTCTGTGTTTCATCAAAAATAAAGCGAGAATCCACGTTTAAGATCGGGAGATACGAAGCACGCCAAGTATAAACGTCGCTGACACCGTCGGGCGCGAGCTGTTCTTTCTTTTCTTTGGTATTCGCACCGCAAAACGGGATCCATTTATTAAAGGAAGATGTCATCGAAAGACGGAGAGCGATGCTCGTTCTGTCCGAATCGGAACGAAGGATCGGCACGCCACGGCGCAAAGATTCCAGATCATTTCGTCCACCGCCGCTGGCACAACTATCCACAAAAGCACAACCGCCATAGCTTGTCGTGCAAGCAATAAAATCGTCCCACATTTTATAGTGACCGATAATGAATTTGCTTTCCGTGATGCCGCATCTGTCTTCCCCCTCCATGCCGTCAAGGTATTCCCAGAGCGGTGCGGGATTGGAGTTATTATCCTCACGGTACATTTCAACTTTATTATCACGAAGTGTTTTGCAAATGCGCGCCGTCGTATATGCCAGACAATCAGGATCGCCGATGTTATTCGTGATCACATGCACCCCCTCACGGCGGATCGCCCATTTCATTTGATAGCCAAAATTTTTCACCATATTTTCAGGATCGGTGATGCGTTCCGGTTCAAACCACATGAGTGTTTTCATACCGTTTGCACGCGCAAAATCCGTGGATTCAAGGAAAGTATCGCCCGGCCATTTTTGGGGATCCAACACCCATGTGCCGACAGTTCCCCACCAGTTCGATTCCGGAGAAGAAAGATCGGGAGCCACATACCAGCCGGCATCAAACCAGCGAAAATCTACTTTGCAATTCTCCGCGAGCATTTTTTCCATACTTCTTCGCCATGTAAAATGTCGCTCGGAGATACTGCCGTCGGAATTGGGAAGTCCCGTGTCACTGGCGAGATTGCAGGTGGAAAATGGCTTCAGCGCAGCGCCCGAAGCGTCCGCTTTCGGCAAATTATAGCGGATAAACCAATCGCGCCAATAGTTTGTGGCATAAAATTCATCTCTCACCGCATATTGCGCCACCACAAAAAGCGCCGTACGAATCTTTTCCGCAGGCTTCAGATACGTTCTAATGCCGTTGATACATTTTGCCGTATACACCGTTTCATCGCCGCTCGCGGCAAAATCTGCAGACCATGTCCCTGCCCAACCGATGGCAAGCATCGCACCGCCATCGCCAAATTCCAAATTAAAATAGGGGAAATTGCCGTGTGTCGGTCTGCCGCTCGTGGAAACAAAATTCACGTTTTCCTTCGCAAGATCGCGCACATACGGTTTATATTGATTTTGGTGATCACCCAGAATACCGCGCAAGATAGGTTTTTCTCCCGAAAAATGCATCTCAAAGCGA
The DNA here is from genome assembly GCA_045122995.1 of Eubacteriales bacterium. Taxonomy (GTDB): domain Bacteria; phylum Bacillota; class Clostridia; order Oscillospirales; family CAG-272; genus QALR01. The sequence continues at coordinate 3,290 of JBGVIG010000284.1, forward strand.
AGATCTTCCAAAAGCAAGCTATTTTCTGCCGTCACGTTTTCAAACCAAACCGTAAGTTCCGTCGCACCATGCGAAAAATAATGCGTAAGCACTGCCGTTACAGCAAGTTCTTTCAATGCAAAAACAAGTGTTGCCGTTTCTTTTTCTCCCTCACGTACGATACGCTTTTCCGTCAGCGAAAAATTCGCTTTTGAAAAACCTGTGTAACGTTCGCCCCCGTAAACGAAAGAAAACGGAATATTTTCCGTATTTGCCAGCATATCAAGGTAAAAACTGTCCGCTTTTTTATTGGCGTAATTTTGATCCATGACCAAGACCTTCCTTTCCCCATGTTACCCACAGAATACCATAAATAGAGGAGCCTTGTCAATTCTTTTTTCCGTAATTTTCCGCTATCCCCCCAAACTTGTTGACATTACAACAAGAATGTGGTATAATAATTTTGTTATAAACATAATAAACTCTGCAAATTGACTGAAAACATGACAAAAGGAGATTTTTTATGAAAAAATCGCAAAAAATCGTAGCCGCCCTGCTCAGCGTTCTTCTTTGCTTTTTCTTCATCGTATCCGTCATCGACACGATCGAAGTCAGTCAGCAAACGAATTTTGACCAGGAACGCATGATCACGCACATCGAAAAGCTTTCCGAAAACGGTCCTCGCTCCCTTGCGCACAAAGAGGCAAACGAAAAAGCTGTCGAATACATCGCATCCCAGGTAGCAAGCTTTGGTGCGGTCAATGAAAACACCACGGAAAAACCCGCTTATCTCATTCAGGAATACGTAGGAACGAATGACAATCGCTATCAGGATTGGCAGCTCAAAAACGTCATCGTGCACATCCCCGCAAACGCTGCAGACAAAACAGGCAAAGCGATCATGTTCATGGGACATTTTGACTCCGTCCCCATGGGTCAGGGTGCTTCGGACGACGGCGTTGCCTGCGCAACCATGCTGGAAGCGATCCGCTACTATATGGATAAGATCGAAAATGGCTATACACTCAAAAACGATCTCGTCTTCTGCTTTGTCAACGGTGAAGAATACAGCCTTTACGGCTCCGAGGCCTTCATGGGTAATTTTACGGGCTTTGACAATGTTGTAAGCCGCATCAGATTCGGCACCAACCTTGAATCCCGCGGCACAAGCGGTACGCTCATCATGTTTGAAACCGCAAAGAACAACTATAATACCATCAAGCTTTTCTCCGAAGTGAATAAGAGTCTTTTCACTTGCTCCATCGCCACGATGGTCTATGACATGATGCCAAACTCCACGGACTTTACAAACTTTAAGAACGTTTATCAAGGCATCAACATGGCAAACATCACCGGCGGTGAAAACTATCACACACAAAACGATAACCCCGAAAACATTGGTCTGAGCTACCTTTCTCAGCAGGCGCAGATCGTAGACGGGCTCATCGAAAAGCTGGCAAACTACGACCTTACTCAGCTTTATCACGCAAAAGAATCCGCGATCTTTTTCTCCTTCCTGAACGTCACGACTGTCGTTTATAATCACACAACCGTCGTCGTTCTTGCGGTTCTTGGCATCTTGCTCCTCGTTGCAAACGTTTTGCTCTCCAGATTCTATCGCAAAGAGAAAAATCTGAAAAAGACCACAAAAGCGATCCTCGCGGTCATCGCTGGTCTTATCCTCACCGCAGGCGTTTCTTATCTCTGCTATTATCTCTTCCAGGCGATCGCCGCGCTCTTTGGCGTGATTGACGTTCACATGATCGGTACGATCACATATTCCAACACCGCAATCGTCATCGGCATCGGTATTTTGGCACTTGCCATGACCATTCTGACTACATATATCGCTTGCAAGATCCTCAAGATCGAACGCCGCGATATGACCAGAGCTTTTGCTTATATCCACCTTTTCCTCGGCATCGTCGTTTCTTTTGCGTTGCCCGATGCAAGCTATCTCTTCATCTTCAGCGGTATTTTGCTGACGATAAACGAACTTCTTATCACTTGTCTGAAAAAGGTTGATTTCGCAAATTATCACGGTGAGCTTCTCGCTACCGCACTCTATTTCCCCATCGTCATTCCCGTGATCGTTTTGGCAACCTCCGCTTTGGGACTTACCATGGCATACGTTTACGGCGTTGTATTCGCGCTTGCGATCTTTGACATCGGCATCGCGATGACACCCGTTTGCAAATATATCACCGTAAGAATCAAAAAAGCAGGTGCCGTTTCCGCTGCAGAAGGCGCTTTGCATATCCTCGCGATCTCGCTCGCCATCTTCCTCTGCGTCAGCCTCATCAAGCCAAACGCAAGCGTGAACCTCCAAGGCAAACAAAATATTTCTACACTTCCCTATGATGATGCTTTGATTTACGTTCTCAATGAAAACGGTGATCATGAATACCGTATTTACGACCTCAACGCGTATCGCGCACTCAAAAAATACGCACCTAAGATGACCTATACCGAAAATCACTATGCAGGCGACGGCGAAGCGCAAGCGATCGCACTCACCAACCTCTCCGTTTTTGAAGACGACACGTTGACCGTGAAGAAAAACACTGCGGATTCCTTGGTATATCTCGATATTACCGCCAAGTCCGTAACAGTACTCACCCTCATGGACGATGAAAACTACAATTCCTATAAGATTGCGAAAGGTCAGACCTTCTCTATCAAAATTCACAGCGAATGCACTGCCATCATAAGCGGCGATGCCACCGTCGCTTACAAAGAAGTCATTCGTGACTATGCGCCTCTCATTCCTGCGGAATACACAAACGATGAGGAAATGCTCCACTTCAATTTGTGGCTTACTGACACCTACACATCAACCAAATGACGCCTCTTGAAACGGACGAACGTCCAAAAAACAGCCGATGAACAAAATTCATCGGCTGTTTTTTTCGTTAATCTGTCACGATCTTTCCCAGCACGTCAGCGATGGAATCACGAATCACATAATCCGCAAAACGGTCGTATGGCGTGGGAGATTTATTGATGATGATCATATGCTTACCGCGGAAATAGCCCACGAGCGATGCCGCAGGATAAACGGTGAGCGAAGTCCCACCGACGATCATCACGTCCGCCTCCATGATCCCAGACGGAAAGCCTCGCCGTCCAAACCTTCGCCGTAAAGCACAACGTCCGGACGAACAACAGCACCGCACACCTCACAAAGCGGCACATCGGGTGCATTCTGAATAAAAGAAAGCGAATGTTCTCTGCCGCAAGCTGTGCAATAATTGCGAAGCACCGAGCCATGAAGCTCGATCACGTTTTGACTGCCTGCCGCTTGGTGCAAGCCGTCAATATTCTGCGTAATGACTGCCGTCAGCTTTCCCTCGTCCTCCAGCTTTGCCAAAGCGCGGTGCGCACCGTTTGGCTTTGCATTCGGATAAAGCATATTCTTTTTATAATATCGGTAAAATTCTTTTGGCTTTTTACGCAAATATCCACCGCTCAGCATGATTTCGGGGCTTTCCTCA